>NZ_JACARK010000130.1:0-3174 GCF_013386655.1 Pseudomonas sp. K5002
CTGTAAGAGCGGAACCGATACAAGCCATCACCCAAATAATGGATATACACACCGCCCGTCACAGCTCCAGCCGAACCTGCGCACACAACCCCCCGCCGTCCCGGTTGCTCAACGTCAACTCCCCACCAATCGCCACCGCCAGTTGCTGGGCAATCGCCAACCCCAGCCCTGTACCACCAGTGCCACGATTACGCGAACTCTCCACCCGGTAAAACGGCTGCATCACCTGCACCAGTTCATCCTCTGCAATCCCCGGCCCCCGGTCCAGCACCTTGATCGAAAGCTCACCCGCCGCCGTCGACCCCACCTCCAACTGCGCCTCCCCGGCAAATTTCAGCGCGTTGTCCACCAGGTTCACCAACACCCGACGCAACGCATGGGGCCGCGTATCCAAAACCACCGCGCTTTTACCGGTCAAACTCACTTGCTTGTTCATATCCTGGTAATCAAACACCAGGCTGTCGAGAAACGCATCCAGGTCGATCCGGCAACTGGCCTCGGTGGACCCATGCACACTGCGGGCATACGCCACACCCTCGCGCACCAGATGCTCCATTTCCCCCAGGTCACTCCAGAGCTTTTCCCGGTCCACCGAGTCCTCCATGAACTCGGCACGCAATTTCATGCGGGTAATCGGCGTCTGCAAGTCATGGGAGATCGCCGCCAGAATCTGCATGCGCTCCTTGAGGTACTCGGCAATCCGCTTCTGCATTTCGTTGAACGCCGCCGCCGCATGCGCCACCTCGGTGGGGCCGGTTTCGTCCAGCGGCGTCGGGCGGGCATTCGGGTCGAGGGTTTCCACTGCCCGTGCCAGGCGTGTCAGCGGGCGGATGGCGATGCGCACGGCGATCCAGGTGCACACCAGCAACACCACCAGTTGCAGCACCAGTACCACCGGCAGCCAGAACGCAAACGGGATCGGCTTGGGATAGACATCAATCGTGACCGGGCTGCCATCGGCCAGGGTCAGGTGCGCCTGGAAGTGTTTTTGCAGGCCCGGGATGTCGCGGAACGTCAGCGGGTAGTGCTCGCCCAACGCATCGGAAATCGACGTCGCGGCCATGGGCACGTTGTCGCTGGCCATCGGCTCGCCGGGTTCGCCGGCATTCAGCAGGTAGCGGTAGGCGTTGCGGTCGAGCCGCGGCAGCCAGCTGGCACGCTCGGCGGCGGGCAGGCGGTCGAGGATCGCGATCGACGTCGATACGTCGTTTTCCAGGTTGCCCAGCATTACGCTGCGGGCACTCATGTAGCGCTCATAGAACTGCGCACTGAACGACAGGGCGTTGGCGCACAGCAGGCTGACGATGAAAATTACCGTCAGTTGCGCCGCGAGGGTGCGCGGCCAGCGGAACGTGAGGGTCATGCCGGGTCCCCAAGGATTTCCACGGCCAGGGAGAACACATAGCCTTCGCTGCGCACGGTCTTGATGTAGGCCGGTTCGCGGGCGTCGTCCAAAAGGCGCTGGCGCAGGCGGCTGACCAGCAGGTCGATGGAGCGGTCGAACAGGTCCGCGTCCCGGCCCTGTGTCAGGTTCAGCAACTGGTCACGGTTGAGCACCCGTTGCGGATGGTCGAGGAAGACGCGCAGCAAACGGTATTCGGCACCGCTCAAGGCCACCAGGGTGTTGTCTTCGTCCAGCAGATGGCGGGCGGTGGTGTCCAGGCGCCAGCGGCCAAAGCGGATCAGCCGGCCGCTTTCGGTCACCACCAGGTTCGGTGGCAGCATCCTTGTGCGCCGCAGCACGGCGTTGATGCGGGCCAGCAGTTCACGGGCGGCGAAGGGCTTGACCAGGTAATCGTCGGCGCCCATTTCCAGGCCGATGATGCGGTCGGTTTCATCGTTGCGCGCGGTGAGCATCAGGATCGGCGTGGCCTTGTGCTTGCCCACCCGCAGTTCGCGGCACAGCTGCAAGCCGTCGTCGCCGGGCATCATGATGTCCAGCACGATCAGGTCCACGGGCGTGGTGTCGAGGAAGCTGCGCATCTGCCGGCCGTCAGCCACCACGGTGGTGCGCAGGCCGTTCTTTTTCAGGTAGTTGCCCACCAGTTCGCGGATCTCCCGATCGTCATCGACAATCAGAATGTGATCGACGTGATCCATGCTGCCTTCCTCGTTGATTAGTCATTGATGCGCAGTCTAGCCACTGGCGGCGGGCTTGCCTTGTGCCCTTTGTATTGCAGTGTATCTGGCGGTGACGAGATACACATCGACGCAAAAATCCGGGCCTGGCCGACACAATCCGGATACCTCGCAAGGTTCAAATGAGCCCATCGAGGTAATCCGCCTCGGCCCACTTGAACCCCGGGGAACCACCCATGACCATCAAAGCTGCCTATGCCAGTTGCCTGTTTGCCTTACTCACTGGCCTGAGTGTTGCCGCCCATGCCGAAACCACCGCCAGCCAGCCGGATATCCACCAGGTGCTGTCGATCTCCGAAGAGTCCGGTGGCGCGCTGTGCGGCATCGTCAACTCGCACCTGACCTACCTCGATTCCGAGGGCCAGCGCCACGTCCTCGACTACCGCAAATTTTCCAGCAATTGCCTTGAAGGCAGCTGAGGAGACCGGCCATGACCCCACTCAACAGCTTTCTCAGCGCCCTGGCGTTTTCCCTGGCGGGTGTGGCGGCGGATGTGAACGCCGCCACCGCGAAAAAACTCACCGGCAGTGAAACCTGCTTCCAGAACACGCCGCTGGCGCAAAACGGCGCGGCTCGCAAACGCGCCGAAACACCCCCGGCCACGAGGTGACACCCATGAACTTCATCCGATACCTGCGCCGCTCAAAAGGCCTGCTGCTGTTGGCACTGGTGGTTGCCTTGGTCGGCGTGCCCAAGGCGGTGAACTACCTGATCAACAACGTCGATGCCGAAAGTTTCAGCCAGTCCGATGAGCGCATGCCGTCCCTCGACGGCGCGGTGGCCTGGCTCAACTCGCCGCCGCTGACGGCCGAGGGCCTGAAGGGCAAGGTGGTGCTGGTGGATTTCTGGACCTACGACTGCGTCAACTGCCAGCGCAGCCTGCCGTACGTCAATCAGTGGGCGAAGAAGTACGCCAGGGACGGGTTGGTGGTGATCGGTGTGCACACGCCGGAAAACGCCTATGAGAAAGTCCTGGATAACGTACGCAGCCAGGTCAAGAAGCTGGACATCCATTACCCGGTGGCCATCGACAAC
>NZ_JACARK010001282.1:0-330 GCF_013386655.1 Pseudomonas sp. K5002
GGCGGTGCTGGATGCCTGTGCCGAACAAGGTTTGAACGTCGCGGATGTCAGCGCCAGCCAGTCCCTTACCGGGCGTGGCATTGCAGGCACCCTAGATGGCCGGCAACTGGCGCTGGGCAACCGTCGCCTGCTGGAAGAAACCGGCTTGAGCACCGGTGATCTCGCCGACTCGGCCAGTGCGTGGGAGGCCGAAGGCCGCACCTTGTCCTGGCTGATCGAGCAAGGCCCGCAGCCCCGCGTGCTGGGTTTGTTTGCCTTCGGTGACACGCTTAAACCGGGCGCCCTGCAGGCGATACAGGCACTCAAGGCTCGGCATATCAGCAGCCACCT
>NZ_JACARK010001283.1:0-777 GCF_013386655.1 Pseudomonas sp. K5002
CAGCACTTTGGCTATCGCGGGGTGCTCACAGGCTTGTTGCTGCTGGCGCTGACGTTATTGGCCTGGTGCCTGTGGGCCTTGCCGGAAACCCGCCCGGCCTCGCTGCCCACAGCGTCGTTGCGCGGCACCCTGGGCCTGATGCTCAAGGATGCGGCGCTGTGGCGTTCGGTGGGGCTGGTCGCGGTCTTCAATATCGCGCTGTTCAGCTATTACAGCCTGGGGCCGTTTGTGTTCCAGCGCCTGGGGTTGTCTGCCGAGCAGTTCGGCTACAGCGGCGTCCTGCTGGCGTTGGGCTCGGGGCTTGGGGCCTGGCTCAACAAGGGGTTGCTCAAGCGCGGGGCCGGCAGCGAACAGCTGGTGCTGGCAGCCGGTGGCGTGATGTTAGTGGGCAGCGTGCTGGTGGTGCTGTTACAGGACCGTTGGCTGTTCGTGTTGCCGATGCTGTTGGTGGTCATGGCCTTCGGCATGGCGATTCCCAATGTCTTGGGGGCGGCACTCACGGCTTATCGCGACCGCCTTGGCACCGCCGGTGCCTTGTTCGGTTTGCTGTATTACCTGGTGATCGGGGTGGGGTTGACCCTGGCAGCCTGGGTCCAGCAGTTGGGCTGGACCCTGTTGGTGTGCGCCTTGGCGGCGCTATGCCTGGCGATCCCGCGTACCGTCAGAAATTGACCGTGGCACTCAAGCGCGCCGTCAACGGCGCACCCTGGAACAGGTAGTCATCGCCCATGTATTCGCCAGCATCGCGCCAGTAACGCTTGTCGAACAGGTTGTCGA
>NZ_JACARK010001284.1:0-1429 GCF_013386655.1 Pseudomonas sp. K5002
CCGACTCGCTGCTCGACGGCGTCACCTCGCTGCTCAACTTGCTGGCCGTGCACTACGCGTTGCGCCCGGCCGATGACGATCACCGGTATGGCCACGGCAAGGCGGAATCCCTGTCGGGCATGGCCCAGGCGTTGTTCATCGCCGGCAGTGCGGTGTTGATCGCCTTCCAGGCGTTCCAGCGTTTGCAGCATCCGGAACCTGTGGGCGCGCCATGGCTGAGTATTGGCGTGATCGTTCTGTCCCTGGCGCTGACTGCGGCGCTGCTGATCCTGCAATACCGGGTGATCCGCGAAACCGGCTCCAACGCCATCCGCGCCGACTCGCTGCACTATCGCTCAGACATGATGCTCAACGGCAGCATCCTGGTGGCGCTGGTGCTGGCGGCGTTTGGTTTTCATCAGGTGGACGCCTGGTTCGGCCTGGGCATCGCGGCCTACATTTTGTGGAGCGCCATCCAGATCGCCCGGGAAAGTTTTTCGGTGCTGATGGACGAGGAACTGCCGCCGGATGTCAGCCAGCACATGCTGGAACTGGCGTGCAGCGTGCCCGGTGTACTCGGTGCACATGACTTGCGCACGCGGATTTCCGGCAGCCACTGGTTCGTGCAGTTGCACCTGGAGTTACCGGGGGAATTGAGTTTGTCCGTAGCCCACGGCATCAGCGACCAGGCCGCCGATGCCATCCACAACGCCTACCCGCGAGCCGAAGTGCTGGTGCACGCCGACCCGCAGGAAGTGGTCAAGGGCGAGAAGGCCTAGTACTGCACCTGATAGCCGCGACTGCTCAGGCAGTTGCCCTGGGCCTGGCGGTAGGTTTGCACCACGGCCGGGTCGGGGGCGTAGGTGACGGTCCTTGGGTCAAAGCCACTTTGTTGCACCGCCCAGCGATAGCAGTCGTAACCATCCTGCTGGACCTGCGCCGGTGACTGGCCGTTGGCCGGGTAAGCCACCACGTCATAACCATTGCCCTGGGGCACGGGTTGCGGCGCTGGCGCGGCGGGTGGCGGCTGCACCACAACGTACTGCTGGCTGCTTTCTTCGTAGGTGTAATAGGCACCGGCGGCGAGGAAGAACAGCGCACTGCCCACCCACACTTCCCGCGCGTAGTCGGGCAGGTATTGCACGCGAATCCCGTAAGGCGGCGTCACGACGACATAGCGCGGGCCTTGTGGGCGATACCAGTAGCCACCCGAGAAGAAGTAGTCCTGGCCGCGATACGGCACGCGGTAATTGCGGTCGGGGAAGCGGTCGACGATGTAACCCGGACGGTATTGCGGGCCTGGGCCCCAGCCATTGCCGTGCCCGTCGGGGCGGCCTGGCCAGCGGTGATCGTTGGGGTGGTTATTGCCACCGCCGTTACCCCCGTTGAAGCCGGGCCGGCCCGGGCCACCCTGGCCGCCATTGCCGGCCTGCCAATGCTGGTTGCCGTC
>NZ_JACARK010001285.1:0-1241 GCF_013386655.1 Pseudomonas sp. K5002
TCGGTGCCACCAGCGCCAGCAAGCCCGCCGCCGGGCCGGCAATCACACCCAAGGCAACCATGCCCGCACCACGCAGCATCAGCGGCACCGCCTTCACCCCAGCATTCGGTTTGATAAACGGCCCGTTGACGTACAACGGCGAGCGCAGGGAAAACAGGCGGAAGCCTTTGGACTCCGGAGTAATGGTCAGGTCAAGCTGCTCGCTGGCCATGTTCGCGGTGCCATCGATGTAGATGATCGCGTTCTCGGTATCGAACACAAACAGGCGAGTCGTCGCCAGGCCCGACTTGATGCCGAAGTCTGCGGCCGCACAGTTGATCTTCACTTCCTTGTCGCCAAACAGGCGGCCGACCACGTAGTTGCCGACGTTGAGCCCGGCGATTTCCATCAGTCCGCGGCTGATGGCGCCGTCGTTGATCAACATTTTCAGATCGCCATTCGACGTGCCAAGCAATGCCGCGACGGAGTTGCCGCGTCCGGAAATGTCCGCGTCGCCGTTGAGCTCACCGAAGCTGGTTTTCATCGGCTCGAAGGTCGGGAACAACTGCTTGAGCTTGAAGTTGCGCGCGGTGAGTCTGGCCTGGCCTTCCATCGGCGTGGTGCGCCCGTTGAGACGAATCTGCGCGTCGAGCTTGCCACCGGCCACGCCGAAACGCAGGGGCTCCAGGCTCAACTGCCCGTCGTTCAGCACCAAGTGAGTGTAGAGATCGGTGAACGGCAATTCGGCACTGTGGACGATGCGTTTGCCGGTGAATTCGACGTCGGCATCCATGTCGCGCCAGCGCTCGGTGCGGAACTCTTCCACTGGCAGCACCTTGGTCGCCGGCTGCTTGCTTTCGCCGCCACGGGCTTTTTGCTTGGCGTTGGAGTCGGCGCCGATCAGCGGCGCCAGGTCGGTCATCAACAGCTGATTGGAGACCAGCGCCCCGGTGAGCTTGGGCCGCGGCTGGCTGGCGACGTAGCCGAGGTTGCCGTGGATGTCGCTGTTGCCGATCTTGCCGTTGAAGTTTTCATACTGGAACGACGCGCCACTGGCCTCATGCAGCTTGGCGATCAGGTGGCCGTCGGTGGAATAGGCGGGCGAGTCTGGCAAGGTCACGCCGGTCAGCGGGTACAGGTTGCCCAGGCTGCTGCCGGAGAGTTTGAGGCGCAGGTCGAGGGCGCCGAGGTTCATCGGGTCGGTCAGGGTGCCGGCCAGCGCGATGCTGGTGTCGCCGATCCTGGCCTGGGCTTGCAGCGGG
>NZ_JACARK010001286.1:0-611 GCF_013386655.1 Pseudomonas sp. K5002
CGCCGATCATGCGTATGCTGCGGCCGTCCTTGAGGCGCACGGTGTCACCATCCACTACCCGCTGCACGTCGAAGGTCGCGACATCGCCGGGCGCCGGGCAGAACACCTCGGCCTGGGCGGGCGCCAGCCAAATCGCAGACACAAAAAAGGCGCCCACAAGGGACGCCTTTTTCATCAGCGAGGACAAGCCATACAGGCCATCCAAGCGGACCAGCCTTACTCGGCTTTAGGAGCAGCTTTAGCGCCGAAAGCACCGAAGCGGGTCTTGAAGCGGTCAACACGGCCGCCAACATCCAGAGTCTTCTGCTTACCGGTGTAGAACGGGTGGCACTCGTTGCACACGTCGATTGGCAGAGCTTTGCCGAAAGTCGAACGGGTTTCGAACTTGTTACCGCAGCTGCAGGTAACGTCGATGGCAACATAGTTTGGATGGATATCGGCTTTCATGGTGTATTCCTCAGGCTAGCGTGCCGCCAATCAACACTATTGTTGAATACCGCACGTAATTAGGCCGCGGATTCTACCAGACCTTTTTAAACGCGCAAGAAGCACAACGGCCCCTTTCATCAGAAAAGCGCGGCATACACAAGGCCCTGTGGGAGCCGGGCTTG
>NZ_JACARK010001287.1:0-2123 GCF_013386655.1 Pseudomonas sp. K5002
TGCTGTACTGGACCGCCGGTTTCGCCATCATCAGCGTGGGCAGCACCCTGGCGCTGTTGCGGGCCAGCGGCCTGCTGTTGATCGGCATCTGGTTCGCCAACGGGTTGCTGATCACCGCCCACTGGCTGTTCCTGCTGGGCGTTGCGCGTTTCACCCAGGTGCGCCTGTCTCGCGCCTGGTACCTGATGTTCGTGGCCTGGTTTGCCATGCTGCTGTTGCCGGAAGGACAGTCGTGGTCCAGGGCCATGCTGCTGGCCAACTCGCTGCTGGTTGCCCTGCCGACCCTGCGGGCCAGTTTCCTGTTGCGCCCCCATGGCCGATCACTCAGCGTGGGCGCGGTGCAACTGCGCTATGTGCTGCTGGCCCACGGGCTGTTCTATCTGGCCAAGTCGCTGGTGGCGATCGTGCCGGGGACACTGATCGACCTGACGGCGTTTCGTGGCGAGATCATTCAGGTGTCGCTGGTGGAAGGCGCCATGGCGATCATGCTGATTGCATTGTCGATGACCGGCACCGAGCGCTACCGCCGTGAGGAACAGATTGCACGGTTGGCCGCCCGCGACCCGTTGACCGCGCTGTATAACCGCCGCGCCCTTGAAATGCGCGCGCCGAACCTGCTGAGCGAGGTCTCGCAGGCCCGGCCGGGTGCCCTGCTGTTGATCGACATCGACAATTTCAAGCTGATCAACGACCTGTACGGCCATACCGCGGGCGACCGGCTGCTGGTGGCCCTGAGCGAGATGATTCGCGCGCAGTTGCCCGATGATTCGCTGGCGGCGCGGTTGGGTGGCGACGAGTTCGTGATCCTGCTTAACGACACCTCGAACGCGCGCATTGTCGCGCTGGGCAGCGCCCTGCGCGAACAGTTTCATCAGGCTGCCTCGCAGGCGTTCGCCACGCCCGAAGCGGTGACATTGAGCATCGGCGCCAGCCTGTTCGACACGCCGCCCGCCAGCCTCGCGGCCTTGATCGAGCAAGGCGACGCGGCGCTGTATGAATCCAAGCGTGGCGGACGCAACCGTATTCGTCTGGTGGACCGGACTGCGGTGGGCGCCGATTGACTCAATCGGTGCATCAACCTTTGAGCGCCGCCTCAATCCCCGCAATATCAATCCTGGTCATCCCCATCATCGCATCAAACGCCCGCTTGGCCGCTGCCGGGTCGGGGTGGGTGATCGCCGCGCTCAGTACACGCGGGGTAATCTGCCATCTCACCCCCCATTTATCCTGGCACCAGCCGCAGACGTTTTCCTGGCCGCCATGGCTGACAATCGCGTGCCACAAGCGGTCGGTTTCCGCCTGGTCGTCGGTGGCCACCTGGAACGAGAACGCCTCGTTGTGCTGCACGCCGGAGCCGCCGTTCAGCCCCAGGCAAGGAATACCCATGACGGTGAATTCCACGGTCAACACATCGCCCTGTTTGCCCGCCGGATAATCCCCGGGGGCGTGATGGACCGCGGTCACTGCGCTGTCCGGGAAGGTCCTGGCGTAGAAGTTGGCAGCGTCCAGTGCACTGCCGTCGTACCAAAGGCACACCGTGTTTTTGCTGAGCATGAGTGTTCTCCAGCGTGGAGGTTCGGACTTGCAGTGTAGTACCGCTACCGACAAGAATGCGTTCGCGTCCTGACATGAACCCAAACGGTGCAGAGAATGAGTAATGGTGTAAGGATCGACCCGCGAATCATCCCGGCTCCGCGGTCCATCAGCCCCGAGGCCCAGGCGATGCTGCAACGCATGGTGAACGCCGATGGCGTGCCGCTGAACAGCCTGTACACCCTGCCCGCACCCGATGACCACACTGGCTGGCGCCGCATGCAGGCCGCAGTTGCCCAACAGTACGCGGCGTCCCAGGCGGGACAGACGGCAGACCACGTTGAGACATTCACCGTGGAAGACGCCACCGTGTACCAGGCGACGCCGGCATACGGGGCCGAGTTCGCCTATATCGACCTGCACGGCGGCGCCCTGGTGTTCGGCGGCGGCGAAAACGCCCGCCTCGCCGCCGGCAAGCACGCCGACCTGCACAACCTGACCTGCTACGGCGTGGACTACCGCATGCCGCCTGACCATCCGTACCCGGCGGCACTCGATGACTGTATGGCCACCTACCGGCATGTGCTGAA
>NZ_JACARK010001288.1:0-701 GCF_013386655.1 Pseudomonas sp. K5002
TGTTGCTGCTGGACGAGCCCAGTCGTGGCCTGGATGTCGGCGCCAAGGCCGACCTCTATGCCCTGGCCCGCAGCCTGGCGCAGGAAGGGGCGGCGGTGCTGGTCGCCAGCAGCGAGCTGGACGAGTTGTACGTCAATTGCGACCGCATCTGGGTGATGCATGAGGGGCGCAACGCGCTGTGTTTCGACCCCTTGACTGCCAGTCGCGACCAGATCGACCAGGCCATCCTTATCGGTAGAACGAGTGTAGAACCATGACTATTGCAAGCAACCCAAGCCCGGTTTTCGATAAGCCCGTCACCCTCACCAGCCGCCGTCGCAGTGCGGTGCTGGAGTGGGTGATGCGCTACAACTTTGTGTTCATTTTTCTGTTTGCGGTGGTGGTGGCGACGTTCCTGTCGGACGACTTCCTGACCTTCGGCAACATCGCCAACCTGTTCCAGCAGGGGGCGATTGTCGGGATCATCGCCATCGGCATGACCTTCGTTATCCTTACGGCCAATATCGACCTGTCGGTGGGCAGCCTGTGTGCCTTCGGCGGGATCCTGGTGGCGGTGCTCCTGCAGCAGCAGGTCAGCGGCTGGCTGGCGGTGCCGGCCACGTTGCTGGTGGGACTGGCCATCGGCACCTTGATGGGCAGCCTCACGGTGTTTGGCAAGGTGCCGAGTTTTATCATCACCCTGGCCGGGCTGGTGTCGCTGC
>NZ_JACARK010001289.1:0-708 GCF_013386655.1 Pseudomonas sp. K5002
ATCACCCCGGACATGCTGCCGCTGGTGAATCTCGACCAGCAGGCCATCGACCATATCATCGCCAGTGTCCCCGGCGGCATCGCCAACGTGCAGGACATCTACGGCCTGGCCCCGTTGCAGGCCGGCATCCTCTACCACCACCTGGCAACCACCGAAGGCGATCCCTACGTGTTGCAGGTGCAGTTCAGCTTCAGCGGCCATGAGCCGGTCGAGGCGTTTATCCGTGCGCTGCAAAGTGTCATCGAGCGCAACGATATCCTGCGTACCGGGGTTGTCTGGGAAGGCCTGGACGAGCCGGTACAGGTGGTCTTGCGCCAGGCGCTGCTGGTGGTTGAGCAGGTTGAAGCCGATCCTTCCAGTGCCGTATTGGCGCAACTGCAGGAACGCTTCGACCCACGCCACTACCGCCTCGACCTGTCCCGCGCCTCGCTGATGCGCTTTGCCTACGCCGAGGATCAGGGCCGTCATGTCGGCATCCTGCTGCTGCACCACATCCTGCTGGACCACACCGCGTTGCAGGTGCTGGTAGAAGAAATGAGCGCCAGCCTCGCAGGCGAAACCGGCCTGCTGCCGGACGCCGTGCAATACCGCAATTACGTGGCCCAGGCGCGCCTCGGTGTGAGCGCTGCGCAGCATGAGGCGTTCTTCAGCGAAATGCTCGGCGACATCGACGAGCCGACCCTGGCCTTCGGCTTGCAGGACGTGAAT
>NZ_JACARK010001290.1:0-337 GCF_013386655.1 Pseudomonas sp. K5002
ACTGGTGGATGACGACGGCGTGCGGGCCAATATGTCTGCGTCCTGGCTCGCACAACTGGGTTGGGAAGTGCATGTGCTGGATGACCTGCAACCTGCGCACTTCAGCGAACCGGGGGCCTGGGTTGCCCCCGTCCCGGCGCCGCAACAGGCCGAACTCATCAGCCCGCACACCCTCGCCGAATGGCAGGTTCATGGCGACACCGCAGTACTGGATTTCACCGCCAGCGCCAACTACGTCAAGCGCCACATTCCCGGTGCCTGGTGGGCGTTGCGCGGGCAGTTGCCCGAAGCCTTGCGCAAGGTGCCTGCTGCCGAACGCTACGTGTTGACCTGTGGC
>NZ_JACARK010001291.1:0-2416 GCF_013386655.1 Pseudomonas sp. K5002
GGCGGCATGCCCGCCTCATCCGGCGGCCAGGCGCTGCGCGAGATGGTGCCGGTGGTACGTGCGTTGTGGAAAGGCGACTATGCCCATGACGGCGACATCTGGAAGTTCCCCACCTCCACCAGCGTGCCCAAGCCGATCCAGCAGCCCAACCCGCCGATGTGGATTGCCGCACGCGACCCGGACTCGCATAACTTTGCGGTAGCTAATGGCTGCAACGTGATGGTCACGCCGTTGATGAAGGGCGACGAAGAAGTCCTCGACCTGAAAAATAAATTCCAGGCTGCCCTGGACAACAACCCGGATGTGCCACGCCCACAACTGATGGTGTTGCGTCACACCCACGTGCACGCGGTAGACGACCCTGACGGCTGGAAAGTCGGGGCCAAGGCAATCGCCCGATTCTATCGCACCTTTGATGCCTGGTTCGGCAACAAGACCGTGCCGGTCAACGGCTTCCTTGACCCGAGCCCGGAAGAAAAATTCGCCGGGCGTCCGGAGTTTGAACTGGAAAGCCTGCACAAGACCGCAATGATTGGCACGCCTGAAGAAATCATCCCGCGCATCCAGTACTACCAGGAGCTGGGTGTGGACGAGTTCAGCTTCTGGTGTGATAACAGCTTGCCCCACGCGGAGAAGAAAAAATCCCTTGAGCTGTTTATCAAGCTCGTGGTGCCGGCATTTCGCTGAGGGTAATGCCTGAACCGCACACAGCGCCGGCACTTGCCGGCGTTGTTGTTTCGGGTGGCGGGAATGCGGCAAGTGCTTCGGGTCGAGGAGATGTATACGATGCCGGACCGGGGTGCTCCGCCCAAAAACCGCTGTGCCCACTGCCCGTATTCCATGTACTCAAAAATGTACTAAAAAAAGTGGCTGGAGACGGATTTCAGTAGTTTTGCGTAGAAACGAAAAAAGACGCCGAAGCGTCTATTCCTTAAATCCCAGGCAAAAAAAAGCCACTCTATTGAGTGGCTTTTTTTGTGTTTGGAGCGGGAAACGAGACNNACCAACTGAGCTATTCCCGCGTCTTGGTGATGCGCATTCTATAGAATCCTCATCACCCGTCAACCCCTTGATTCAAAAAAGTTTTATTTCTTTTCAACCTCGGTGCGCAGATGCGGCCAGGCGGCGCGCAAATATTGCAGCATGGACCACAAGGTCAGGCCCGCAGCGATCAGCAGCAAGGCATAGCCCAGCAATACCCAGAAGGAGAAATCCGACGGGTTGGCCAGCAGGATCACCAGGGCAAGCATCTGCGCCGCGGTTTTCCATTTGCCCATGTTGGACACGGCCACGTGGGCTCGGGCGCCGATTTCGGCCATCCACTCCCGCAGGGCGGAGACCACGATCTCGCGACCGATAATCACGGCCGCCGGCAACGTCAGCCACAGGTTGCCGTGTTCCTGCACCAGCAGCACCAGGGCGACCGCTACCATCAGTTTGTCGGCCACCGGGTCCAGGAACGCGCCAAACGGCGTGCTCTGTTCCAGGCGACGGGCCAGGTAACCGTCCAGCCAGTCGGTGGCGGCTGCGAAGGCAAACACCGAACTGGATGCCATGTAGCTCCATTCGTACGGCAGGTAAAACAGCAATATGAAAATCGGAATGAGCAGGACGCGTAGTACGGTGATCAGATTAGGGATATTCATCGGCACAACTGGCTACGAGGTGAGAAGGCATTCTACTCGCTGTGCAGATTTGCATAAATCAACTCTGCGAGCTTTTTACTGATACCGGGAGCTTTGGCTATTTCTTCGATGCTGGCACGGGACAGCTCCTGCAAGCCACCAAAATGTTTTAACAAGTCCCGCCGCCGCGTTGGCCCGACCCCCGCCACCCCTTCCAGGGTTGAGGTACGCCGGGTCTTGCCACGTCGGGCGCGGTGGCCGGTGATGGCGAAACGGTGGGCTTCGTCGCGGATCTGCTGGATAAGATGCAGCGCCGGGGAGTCGCCCTTCAAAGTGAACTCATGGGCGGCATCATTCAAGTACAAGGTTTCAAAGCCGGCCTTGCGGGTGGCCCCCTTGGCCACGCCGAGCAGGATCAGGTCGGGCACCGCCAGTTCGTTGAGCACGTCGCGGGCCATGGACAGCTGGCCCTTGCCACCGTCCACCAGCAGGATGTCCGGCAGCTTGCCCTCGCCGTCCTTCAGTTTGCTGAAGCGCCGGGTCAGGGCCTGGTGCATGGCGGCGTAGTCATCGCCCGGGGTGACGCCTTCGATGTTGTAGCGCCGGTAGTCGGACTTGATCGGTCCTTCTGGCCCGAACACCACGCAGGAGGCCACGGTGGCTTCGCCGCTGGAGTGGCTGATGTCGTAGCACTCGAGGCGCTGGGGCGGTTCGTCAAGATTGAGGACTTCGGCCAAGGCGTCAAACCGCGCGGCGACGTGCTGGCGGTTGGCCAAGCGTGCGCCCAGGGC
>NZ_JACARK010000131.1:0-194 GCF_013386655.1 Pseudomonas sp. K5002
GCGGTTTGCAGGTTGTTCGCGTCTGCCGGCAGGTCCATGGCCGGCGGCGCGATGGCCACGGCGTCGTCGGACGGGCCGAAGGAGAACGCCGAGCTGTGGCCGACAAAGGCGGCGAACGCCAGGGCCGGTAAGTACTTAAGCAGTTTCATCTCAGTCACTCCGAAACATCAGGATAAATGCGGTCAACTGTGGGA
>NZ_JACARK010000131.1:281-1024 GCF_013386655.1 Pseudomonas sp. K5002
GCAAGCCAGCTCCTACATGATCGGGTTAACCATGCCAAATTTCGCTATGGGTTAGCCGAAGGTGAAGGCATAGGCCGCCACTTGCGGGTCCAGGAACTCGATGGTGAAGGTCCGGTCCTTGACCGCGCCCGGCTGGCGCACCAGTTGATACAAACGTTGTTCGGTCACGGTGCCGCTGCCATCCGGTGCGACGTCGGTGCCGTGGGCATCCCCCGGCGCCTGGCCGTCGATGCTGACCTTGAAGCGCACCGGCTTGCCGTCGGCGCCCGGGCCCAGCACCAGGTGCAGGTCACGGGCGTGGAAGCGGTAGACGATCTTGCCGTTGGCCGCTGCGAGGGTGGCTTGCTGGCCGCCGACGTTCCATGGGCCTTCCAGGGTCCAGTTATTCAAGGCCAGGTTGCCGGCTGCCGGGTAGTTCACCACCTTGTCGGTGCCCAGGGTGCCGGTGGTCACGAAGTTCTCGGCGCGCTGGAAGCCCAGGTAGGTTTCCGGCGACTGCACTTCGCTCATGTCCGGTGCGGCCTGGATGCCCTTGGCATCGGCTTCGATCAAGCCGCCCGCCACCTTGGTAGCGCCCGCCTCCCGCAGCAGTTGCTGGATCACTCGCTCGGACTCGGCGTAGTCACCCTCGCCAAAATGGTGATAGCGGATCTGGCCCTTGGCATCGGCAAAGTAATGCGCCGGCCAGTACTGGTTGTTGAAGGCGCGCCAGATCTTGTAGTTGTTGTCGATGGCCACCGGGT
>NZ_JACARK010001292.1:0-306 GCF_013386655.1 Pseudomonas sp. K5002
GGCCACTGCCCTGCAACGCCAGCGCCAGGGCGCTTCCGACCATTCCGGCCCCGACAATCAGCACATCTGCGCGCATGTCCATGCTTTAAGCCTGTCTCGATTGCAGCTTGCGCCGCACGTAAAGGGTTTTGTCGACCCGCGCCACCAGGGTGCCGGAGCCGTCATGAATCTGTACCTTGAGCTGCGGTAAATACTTGTCGCCGCTGGCGGTGTGCTGGCGAATCTCGTCCAGCAATGCTTGGTCGATGGAAAATTCGGCGAACACCGGGCCTTTGCCCGGCGAGATAAAGTCGATAGCGGCAGCCT
>NZ_JACARK010001293.1:0-1204 GCF_013386655.1 Pseudomonas sp. K5002
CCGACGGCGCGCAAGTCAAAGGCCGGCACTTGGCGCTGATCGACGACGTACTGACCACCGGCGCCACCGCCAGCAGTCTCGCCCGCCTGTTGATGGATGCCGGCGCCCGACAGGTGGATGTGTATTGCCTGGCACGGACGCCCAAGCCCGGCACATGACTTGACTCGCGGGCGCCCTGCCCGCAACGTCAGCCCATTCCATCGAAGCGTGTAACCATGTCCCTGCCAACCCTCTTGAGCCAACACATCGTCCGTCGCCCGCAGCGCATTGCACTGCTGCAACATATTGCCGAACAAGGCTCCATCACCCGCGCCGCAAAGAGCGCGGGGCTGAGCTACAAGGCGGCCTGGGACGCCATCGACGAGCTGAACAACCTGGCGCAAAAGCCCCTGGTGGAACGCAGCGTCGGCGGCAAGGGCGGTGGCGGCGCCAGGTTGACGGCCGAGGGTGAGCGGGTATTACGCCTTTACCAACGCCTGCAGGTGTTGCAAGCCCAGGTGCTGGATTGTGCCGAAGACGCCAGCGACTTCAACCTGCTGGGCCGCCTGATGCTGCGCACCAGCGCACGTAACCAGTTGCACGGCCGGGTGATCGCCATCGACAGCCACGGCCGCAATGACCTGATTCGCCTGGAGCTGGCAGCCGGGCTGCGCCTGGATGCGCAGATCACCCACGACAGTACCTTGCGCCTGGAGCTGGAGATCGGCACCGAAGTCGTCGCCCTGATCAAGGCCGGCTGGCTTGAAGTACTGGCCGTCACGCAGGCAGCAACACCTGGACACAATTGCCTGGAAGGAAAAATCGACGCCATTCTCGATGCCGAAGACGGCCCCAGCGAGGTGCGGATCACCTTGCCCAACGGCCAGGTTCTCTGCGCCCTGGCCCGGCCCGACGCGCTTGCGCAGATCCATGCCGCCGAAGGCCTGCAGGTGAAGGTGCAGTTCTCCCCCAGCAACGTGCTGCTGGGCACTCCGGTGTAGCGCTTCAAACTGCAACAATTTCGTCACGACTGCTCCCTAAGGTGGCTGCAAAAACCCGCAGGGAGCCTGAAATGAGCCTATTAGAAGAAAACCAAGCCACCGACCTGGAACAGATGGTCGGCCTCAGCCGCCGGCGTTTTATCGGCGCCGGCGCCCTGTGCGGTGCCGCGATGTTCCTCGGCGGCAACCTGCTGACCCGCAGCGCCCTGGCGGTCAACGCCGCG
>NZ_JACARK010001294.1:0-1148 GCF_013386655.1 Pseudomonas sp. K5002
GGTCGACATAGCTGGCGACGCTGTTGCGGCTGACCTTCTGCGCGTCTTCCGGACGGATGCCGTTGGTGACCTGGGCCCCCGGATCGGGACGCTGCCCGGCACGCGGATGGCCTGCCGGGAACACGTAGCCGCCATCGATATAGGAAGCCTCGGAGCCGGCGCGGGTCTCGTAGCTTTCGCGCCGGTGCTCCAGGCCGAACGCCACGTCCAGCGGCTTGGCCAGGCCGATCTCGTAGGTGTTTTTCAGGTCGAGGTTGGTGGTGAGCTGGTCGGCGATGTAGATCCCGGAGGTGAACTTGTTCGGTGTGCTTTCGCCCAGGGACGGGTTCTGGTTGTCGTAGGTGCGCTGCTTGGCGTAGTTGCGCCCGTAGGTGCTGCTCAGGTCCCAACCCCAGCCGCCGCCAAGGTCGTTGCCCTTGGCGCCGAAAGCCGATTGGAAGTCGGTCTCGTTGACCAGCCAGTACGGGCTGTAGCCATCGGGGTATCCATTGGGCCCGGTGGTGATGGTGTTGCGGCCGTTGGGCAGGCGGAAGTTCTGGCCGTCGTTGTTCTCCCGGGTGGCCAGGGTGGAAAACGAGTACAGCGTCAGGTTGTCGTTCAGCGGCAGGTCGAGGTTGTACGCCACATCGCCCAACTGGCTGCGGGGCGAGCCGTAGCCTTTGTAGGTGTGGTGGCTGGAGGTGGCTTCGCGCGGGTCGGGGGAACCGTCCGCCAGCGGGTAGTAATGGCTGCTGTAGCCGTTGCTGCCGGCCTTGTTGTCGCGCTCCTGGTAGCGGGTGTCGAGGGACACGTTGAGCACCCCGGCTTCACCCACCTGGAAGCCATAGTTCAGCGCCTCCTGGCCGGTGCCGCGCTTGCCGTCGTAGTTCTGCCCCAGGGTGGTGTCGGAACTGCCGCCGGTGGTCTGCTTGAGGATGATATTGATCACCCCGGAAATCGCATCCGAGCCGTATTGCGCCGCTGCACCGTCTCGCAGCACCTCTACATGGTCGATGGCAGCCACCGGGATCAGGTCGAGGTCGCTGGGGGCCGCGCCGCTGTTGATGCCGTTGATGTTCAGGGTGGCGCTGGTATGGCGGCGTTTGCCGTTGACCAGCACCAGTACGTGAGAGGCGGTGAGGCCGCGCAAGGTGGCCGAACGCACCACG
>NZ_JACARK010001295.1:0-2537 GCF_013386655.1 Pseudomonas sp. K5002
AGTCTCGGGCCTGGTGGTCACCCGCTAAGGCAACGGCGCACCCTGCAAGAAAATCGAGGTGGTCGAAGCCGCGCACCCGGTGCCGGACGCCGCAGGCCAGGCCGTGGCCAAGCGTGTGCTGGAGCTGATCAGTAACCTGGGCGAAGACGACCGCGTGATCTTCCTGCTCTCCGGCGGCGGTTCTGCACTGCTCGCCCTTCCGGCCGCCGGCATCACCCTGGCGGACAAGCAAGCGATCAACAAGGCCCTGCTCAAATCCGGCGCCACCATTGGCGAGATGAACTGCGTGCGCAAGCACCTCTCGGCGATCAAGGGCGGGCGCCTGGCCAAGGCAAGCTGGCCTGCCACCGTCTACACCTACGCGATTTCCGATGTACCGGGCGACCAGGCCACGGTCATCGCTTCCGGCCCCACTGTTGGCGACCCCAGTACCTCGCAACAGGCGCTGGCGATTCTCAAGCGCTACCAGATTGAAATCCCGGCGTCGGTGCGCACCTGGCTGCAAAGCCCGGAGTCGGAAACCGTCAAGCCCGGGGACCCGGTGCTCGCCCGTAGCCATTTCCAACTGATCGCCCGTCCGCAGCAATCCCTGGAAGCGGTGGCAGTGAAAGTCCGCCAGGCCGGTTTCAGCCCGCTGATCCTCGGCGACCTGGAAGGCGAAGCGCGGGACGTGGCCAAGGTGCACGCCGGTATCGCCCGGCAAATCATCCAGCACGGCCAACCCCTGGCGGCGCCTTGCGTGATCCTCTCCGGCGGCGAAACCACCGTCACCGTACGCGGCAATGGCCGTGGCGGACGCAACGCCGAATTCCTGCTGAGCCTCACCGACAGCCTCAAGGGCCTGCCCGGCGTCTACGCCCTGGCGGGTGACACCGACGGCATCGACGGCTCGGAAGACAACGCCGGCGCGATCATGACGCCCACCAGCTACGCCCGCGCCGAAGCCCTGGGCTTGAGCGCCAGTGACGAGCTGGACAACAACAATGGCTACGGCTACTTCGCGGCCCTCGACGGCTTGATCATCACCGAGCCGACCCGCACCAACGTCAACGATTTCCGCGCCATTCTGATTCTTGAAAGCCCTGAAAGAGAGTCCCCTGAACATGACGCCTGACAAGAAGGTCAAGATCCTCGCCACGCTGGGCCCGGCCACCGACAGCATCGACGACATTCGCGAGCTGGTGGAAGCCGGGGTGAATATCTTTCGCCTGAACTTCAGCCATGGCGATCATGCCGACCACGCCCAACGCTACCAGTGGATTCGCCAGGTGGAGCGCCAGCTCAATTATCCCCTCGGCATCCTGATGGACCTGCAAGGGCCGAAGCTGCGGGTGGGGCGTTTTGCCGAAGGAAAAGTGCAACTGATTCGCGGCCAGGCCCTGCGCCTGGACCTGGACCCGACACCCGGTGACCAGCGGCGGGTCAACCTGCCCCACCCGGAAATCATCGCGGCCCTGCAGCCCGGCATGGACCTGCTGCTGGACGACGGCAAGCTGCGCCTGCGGGTGATCACCAAGCACGCCGATGCCATCGACACCACCGTGCTCAATGGCGGTGAACTGTCGGACCGCAAAGGCGTGAACGTACCCCAGGCATTGCTGGAGCTCAGCCCGCTGACGGCCAAGGACCGCCGCGACCTGAGCTTCGGCCTCGAACTGGGGGTGGACTGGGTGGCGCTGTCGTTTGTGCAACGCCCGGAAGACATCCGCGAAGCCCGCGAGTTGATCGGCGACAAGGCGTTCCTGATGGCCAAGATCGAGAAGCCCTCGGCGGTGCAGCGCCTGCAGGAAATCGCCGAGCTGAGCGACGCGATCATGGTCGCCAGAGGTGACCTGGGGGTGGAAGTGCCGGCGGAAAGCGTGCCGCAAATCCAGAAGGACATCATTGGTGTGTGCCGCCAGTTGGGTAAACCGGTGGTGGTGGCCACGCAGATGCTTGAATCCATGCGCTTCTCCCCGGCGCCGACCCGTGCCGAGGTCACCGACGTGGCCAACGCAGTGGCGGAAGGGGCGGACGCGGTGATGCTGTCGGCGGAAACCGCTTCCGGTGAATACCCGTTGGAGGCCGTGCTGATGATGAGCAAGATCATTCGCCAGGTGGAAAATGGCCCGGATTACCAGACCCAGCTGGACGTCAGCCGGCCCAAGGCGGATGCCACGGTGTCGGACGCCATCAGCTGTGCGATCCGCCGTATCAGCAGCATCCTGCCGGTGGCAGTGCTGGTGAACTACAGCGAGTCGGGCACCTCCACCCTGCGGGCGGCGCGGGAACGGCCGGCGGTGCCGATTCTGAACCTGACACCGAACCTGTCGACGGCGCGACGCTTGAGCGTGGCGTGGGGCGTGCATTCGGTGGTGAACGATCGGCTGCGGCAGGTGGATGAGGTGTGTTCCACGGCGTTGGAGATTGCCCAGGCACAGGGTATGGCGGAGCGTGGGGATACGTTGGTGATTACTGCTGGGGTGCCATTCGGGCAGCCGGGGTCGACCAACTCGTTGCGGATCGAGACATTGATCTAATCCCCTGTGGCGAGGGAG
>NZ_JACARK010001295.1:2585-2769 GCF_013386655.1 Pseudomonas sp. K5002
AAGCTCCCTCGCCACAAGATTCGGCGCTTTCCTGCAGATTATTGATCATGCCCAACCAATCCTGCCCCGACTGGGCCGAAGCCCTGCTCAACGGCTTCAGCCAGATATTCCTGCAGCGCCACCCGCTGTGTGGCCTGCTCTGCCTGCTGGCGATCCTGATCGGCGCCCCGGCCCTGCTCGGCGG
>NZ_JACARK010001296.1:0-781 GCF_013386655.1 Pseudomonas sp. K5002
CATTTTCAGCGTGAACTCAAGGGCGTGCGGTTGTTGGCCGAACAAGGCCTGACCACACCGCTGTTGCTGGCCGATGGTCTGCAAGAGGGTGAGGGCGGTTGGCTGCTGTTCGAGTTTCTTGAAGGCGCCGACAGCCTGGCTGATGCGTGGCAGGCTGTTGAACACCTGCCGCCGCTGGCTGACCAGCAGCAAGCGGTGCTCGCCGAAGCGCTGGGTGCGATTGCGCAGATGCACGCCAAGGGCCTGTGGCAGGAAGACCTGCACCTGGACAACCTGCTGCGTCAGGACGGCAAACTGTATTTGATCGACGGCGCCGGGATCTGTGTCGAAGAGGCGGGCAAACCGCTGTCGCGCAACCGGGTCCTGGAAAACCTTGGGGTGTTTTTCGCGCAGTTGCCGAAAAACCTCGAGCCGTTTACCGAAGAGTTGCTGGTGTATTACCTGCTGAGCAATGGCGAACACGCGTTGCCGCTCGAAGCGTTGCAGAAGCAGGTACGCAAGGTCAGCGTCTGGCGCTTGAAGGACTTCCTGAGCAAGGTTGGCCGGGAGTGCACGCTGTTCAGCGTCGTGCGCGGGCCGTTCGCTCTGCGCGCGACTCGTCGTGAGGAAGAAGCGGCGATGCTGCCGGTGCTGGCGCAGGCCGATGCGCTGCTCGACCAGGGCCACCTGTATAAAACCGGTGGGGCGGCCAGTGTCGCCAAGGTCGAGGTGGCCGGTCGACCACTCGTGATCAAGCGCTACAACATCAAGGGGTTTGCCCATTGGCTCAAGCGCTTCTGGC
>NZ_JACARK010001297.1:0-1862 GCF_013386655.1 Pseudomonas sp. K5002
GCCTGTGCCTGGCGCGGGCGCTGCTGGGCCAACCGGACATCCTGTGCCTGGACGACGCCACCAGCGCCCTCGACGCCATCAGCGAACGGCACGTACTGAACAACCTGCGAGAACTGCGCGGTACCACCGTGCTGGTGATCTCCAGCAAGTTGTCGACCATCCTCCTGGCCGACCGGGTGCTGATGCTCGCGGACGGCAAAATCGCCGCCACAGGCACCCACGCCGAACTGCAACACACCAACCCGCACTACCGCGACCTGCTGGGGATCGACCATGGCTAATCCAATCGCCGGCAAAGCCTTGAGCGATATCGAAATTGAAGAAATGCTCGCGAAAAAGGCCCTCGACCGCAGCATGTTCAAACGCTTGCTGCCGCTGCTCAGGCCAATCCGCCGCTCGATTTTCGCGGTGATCGGCATTGAGCTGTTGCTGGTGTTCACGGTGTTTTTGCGACCCTGGTTCGTGCGTGAACTGCTGGACCGTGGCTTGATTCAGCAGGCCGACCACTGGCTGCTGGACGAGCGCCTGGTGCTATGGCTGGGCGCGGGGCTGGCCGCCAGTTGGCTGGTGCGATTCCTGCTGGCCGGGGTCTCGCAGTTTGTTGCCGGTGGCGCGGCGATCCGCGTGTTGAACGCCCTGCGGGTGCAGGTGTTTGCGCATGTCCAGGGCTTGAGCGTCAGCTACTTCGACCAGACCCGTGCCGGGCGGATCATTTCCCGGGTTGACCGCGACGTGGACGCCCTCGAACCCTTGGTGATCCAGGGCCCGCCTGAACTGCTCGGTGCCTTGCTGCGCTGTGGCCTGGCATCGGTGATGTTGTGGCGTATCGACCCGCGTTTCTTCCTCAGCCTGGTGGCCACCGTACCGTTGCTGGTGCTGGCGACCTGGAGTTTCAAGCGGATCTCCCAGCGCAACTGGGCGCGGGTTGCGGAAAACCGCAGCCGTTTTACCGCACACCTGGTGGAAAGCGTCAGCGGCGCGCGGATGCTGCAGCAGTGCGCCCAGGAGACGCCGAACCTGCGGCGTTATCGCGGGCTGTTGGATGACTTCAACCATGCACTGATTCGCGGCAGCTTGCGCTCGGGGTGGTTTGCGCCCTTTACGGCGCTGCTGAGTTCGGCGGGAATCGCCTTGTTATTGCTGGTGGGCGGCTATGGGCTGGCGGCCGGTGAAGTGTCGGTCGGGCAAGTGGCCGAAAGTCTGTTTTACGTGTTCCTGTTCTTGGGGCCGTTGCAGGAGCTGTCGGACCTGTTTGAACGCTACGCCACCGGATCGGCGTCGGCGCAGCGGATTTTCCTGTTGCTCGATACCCAGGCGCAGATTACCGACAGCGCTACACCGCGCCATTTGGGCCGAGCGCGGGGTGAGGTGCGGTTCGAGCAGGTGGGTTTCAGTTATGTGCCAAGTGCGCAGGCGCCGGTGATCAATGGGCTGGATTTGCATATTCCTGCGGGTGAGGTGTTGGCGATTGTCGGGCCTTCGGGGCATGGGAAAAGCACGCTGGTGCAGTTGCTCACGCGGTTTTATGAGGTGCAGTCGGGCGTGGTGCGGCTGGACGGGATTGATGTGCGGGAGCTGGCCCAGCATGCGTTGCGGCGCAATGTCGGGGTGGTGTTGCAGGACAATGTGTTGTTCAGCGGGAGCATTCTGGACAACTTGCGGTTGGCGGCGCCGTTGGCGGATGACGCGACCCTGGTCGCGGCGGCCCGGGAGCTGGGCGCCGATGAGGTATTGGAGCGGTTGCCGCATCAGTACCACACCGAGGTTGGGCCTTTGGGAGCGCATTTGAGTCATGGGCAGCGGCAGCTCGTTTGCCTGGTGCGGGCGTATCTGGCGGACCCGGCGGTGCTGGTGCTGGATGA
>NZ_JACARK010001298.1:0-1361 GCF_013386655.1 Pseudomonas sp. K5002
AAAAGTGACCCGCTGTAAGAGCGGAACCCTAAGTGGCCGTTACCGCAGGAATGGATATGTACGCGGTAAGCTTCAAGATCCCGGTCGCCTACCAGTCCGCTTTCGCGAGCAAGCCCGCTCCCACATTTGGATGGTGGTGTGGCAGATGGATCTGCTGGGCCTGGAATACCGCTATCGCAGGCAAGCCAGCTCCCACAGAGGACATGTGAACGCAGGGTCATTGCTGTGCTCCCGGAGCGCCAGCCTTGGCCTCTTGCTGAGCCTGACGCCGCTGCAACTGCTCCCGATCAAACCCCTCGATATACACCTGCGCCGCCCGCCCAACCGGCGCCGCCATCGCAGGCCCCGTCGCCCGCCCCTGATTCAAATCCTGGCGCTGCTCCACCATCTGCATCAAATTCAAATTGTTGGCACAGCCCAGCGGCAAGGTCGCCTTGAAATCCTCGTCCAGTCCAATCTCGTCCTTGGCCGGCGGCTGCTGGCACTGGCTTGGCACCCCGTCCGCCTGATACTGCGGCGAGTAATACACCGGCGCCAGATGCGTCTTGCAGCCCACCACCAACAGGGGCAAACACATCAACAAACGCGAAACTTTCATGCCATGCCCCCTCATCAATTCATGTAGAAACCAAACGCCCCACCACTGCGCGGCCCCGCCGCTGCGGCGGTCGCAGGCTGCGCATCCAGCGGCGTGGCCAGGGTGCGACTGCGCACCGGCTCCACCAGGTACGGCGTAATCAAAATCACCAATTCGGTTTCATTGCGCTGAAAACGCTTGGAGCGAAACAGGTTGCCCAGGATCGGCAAGTCCCCCAGCAACGGCAGCTTCTCGATGTCCTGGCTGCTCTCACGCTGGAACAAACCGGCAATCGCAAACGTCTGCCCGCTGCCCACTTCCACCCGCGTATCGGCGCGGCGCACGCTGAACGACGGCACATGGAAATTGCCAAAATCCACCGTGCCGCCACTCACCACACTGCTGACCTCAGGGCGCACTTGCAGGGCGATACGGCCGTTGGGCAGCAGCGTCGGGTTGAACAGCAGCGACACGCCGAACGACTTGTATTCGATCCCCACCAGGTCCCGATTCACCGGCACCGGGATCGCCACTTCGCCGCCCGCCAGGAAGCTCGCCGTTTGCCCGGTCATGGCGGTGATGTTCGGCTCGGCCAGGATTTGCAGGATCCCGTTGGCCTGCAACGCGTCGAGCATGCCGTCGATATTGGTATTGCCCGAACCGCTGCCCGCTGCCGCCAGGCCACCGGCGGTGGCGGCGGCCAGCGGTCCGCCGGTGATCAGGCCAAAGGAGAACGTGCCGTTGCTGAACATGGCGTTCCAGTTAACCCCGTAAAGCAGCAGTT
>NZ_JACARK010001299.1:0-988 GCF_013386655.1 Pseudomonas sp. K5002
GCAAGCTCCCTCGCCACAAACAAGCACCGCAGTGTTATTTGATATGACCCAGATTCGCCTCGCTCATATCCAGATCCGCCAACACCTCCCGTAGCACATCATCACCAATCTGATGGTGACGGCTCAGGCTATACAGTTCCAGACGCTGCGCCCGCAGGGCCTTGAGCCGCAACTTGCGCTCCAGTTGATCCATCTGCAACGCCAGCGCCTGGGCTTCGGCCGAATCGTTGAACACTTCCAGTTGATGACGATACTCCGACATCAACCGCGCCTTGAGCTCGGTGGCCAAGGCTGCCTGGGCGGCATCCTGGGGTGCAGCTTCAGCGGGTTCTTCGGCTTCCAGGGCATGGATAGCAGCCACGGCGGTCTTCTTCCAGGCCTCGCGCACTTCATTGTGGCGTTTCTCATCCGGGCTCTTCTCGATGCCGCGCAACAGCAGCGGCAAAGCGATGCAGGCCGCGACCAACGACAGCAGGATCACACCGGCGGCGATGAAGATCAGCAGGTCGCGCTCGGGAAAATCCTGCCCCGGCGCAAGCAGTAACGGTACCGACATCACACCCGCCAGGGTCACGGCACCGCGTACGCCACCGACGGTCAGCAACCAGCAGGACCGCGCGGTGGGCACCAGCGTCAGCTCACTTTTCCCACGAATCCGGCGCAATAAACCCGACAGTCGCCAGATGCTTTGCACCCAGATAAACCGCAACACCACCAGCACCAGGAAAATCGCGATCACGTCCAGGCAGCGATACAACAAGGTCGGCCACAGCGTCGGCTCGTGACTGACCACCGCCTTGATGATGTCAGGCAGTTGCAGGCCCAGCAGCAGGAAGATCAAGCCGTTGAACGCAAACTCCAGCAGCGACCAGACGCTGCGGTTGAGCAACCGGGTGCTGGTCTGGCGCGGCAGCAGGTCCAGCCAGCTTTGCATCATGCCCGCAGCCACCGCCGACAGGATGCCCGAGGCGCCAAGGCGTTCGGCCAG
>NZ_JACARK010000132.1:0-9151 GCF_013386655.1 Pseudomonas sp. K5002
CAAGGCGCTGCCGCTGGGCCTGGACAGCGTGGTCGGACGCTCCGGCGTGCGCTTTTCCGGTGGGCAGCGTCAACGCCTGGCCATTGCCCGGATGGTGCTGGCGGAGCCGAAAGTGGTAATACTCGACGAGGCCACCTCGGCCCTGGATGCGGCAACCGAATACAACCTGCACCAGGCGCTGGCGCGGTTTCTCAGTGGCCGTACCACCTTGATCATCGCCCACAGGCTGTCGGCGGTGAAACAGGCGGATCGGGTATTGGTGTTCGATGGCGGCCATATTGCCGAAGATGGCGACCATCAGCAGTTGATTGCTGATGGTGGCTTGTACGCCAAACTTTACGGACACTTGCAACAAGTGCGGTGATTTAGCCTACGCTGAGCTATCAGGAGCGGTTTTCACTCGCGTGCGTATTTTAGTTGTGCATGTGCAAGGGACCTCATGAAGCAAAAGCAGACTCTCGGAACCCCTCGGTTATTGGGCATTGTGTGGCCTTTTATCGCCGTCGTGCTGTTCCAGGCATTGTTAGGCTGCGTCAGTCTCTACGTACTCTCGGCGGTGCGCGGTTATGTGGCGGGCGAAAGCCTGTGGTCCAAGGGCCAGAAAGACGCGATCTTTTACCTGACGCTCTACGCCGACAGCCGCGACGAAGCCACCTTCCTCAAATACCAGAACGCGATTGCCGTACCCCAGGGCGGGCATGAGCTGCGGCTGGCCCTGGACCGCCCGACGCCGGACCTGCCTGCCGCGCGCCAGGGCATCCTCAAGGGCGGTAACCACCCTGACGACGTTTCCAGCCTGATCTGGCTGTACCTCAACTTCCGCCATTTCAGTTACCTGGAAAAAGCCATCGAACTGTGGACGGTGGGCGATGGCTACCTGGTGCAACTGGACGACCTGGCCCAGGAGATGCACCGAGCGATCATGGCAAATCAGGTCAGCAGCAGCGACGTACACCGCTGGAAGCAGCGGATCTTCGCGATCAACGACGGGGTGACGCCGGCCGCGAAAGCCTTCAGCGATGCCCTGGGTGAAGGCTCGCGGATGATCCTGCGCCTGCTGCTGGTGACCAACCTGGCCACGGCACTCGGCTTGATCGTGCTGGCGCTGTTGCGCACCCACAAGCTGCTGGCCCAGCGGCATGCGTTTGCCGACGCGCTCCAGTTGGAGAAGGAGCGGGCGCAGATCACCCTGGAGTCGATTGGCGACGGAGTGATCACCACCGATGTCGACGGCGCCATTGCGTATATGAACCCGGCTGCCGAAGCCCTGACCCATTGGAAAGCCGCCCAGGCCCAGGGGCTGCCGCTGGCGGCGCTGTTCAACCTGCTGGACGAAAATGCCCAGGCCGACGGCTTTACCCTGATCGAACACATATTGGGCGGCCAGCTCGGTGGGGGCAGCGAGCACTCCAAGCTGATCCAGCGCCTGGATGGCACCACCGTGTCCGTCACCCTGGTGGGCGCGCCGATCCGCAGTGCCGGCAAAGTCGTCGGCGCGGTGCTGGTGTTGCACGACATGACACAGGAACGCCAGTACATCGCCAACCTGTCCTGGCAGGCCACCCACGACGCCTTGACCGGCCTGGCCAACCGCCGCGAGTTCGAGTTCCGCCTGGAGCAGGTGCTGCACAACGTCGGGCGCCAGCAAACCGGGCGCCATGCCTTGATGTTCCTCGACCTGGACCAGTTCAAGCTGGTCAACGACACCTGCGGGCATGCCGCGGGGGATGAACTGTTGCGGCATATCTGCGCGCTCTTGCAGTCCGACCTGCGTGAAGGTGACACCCTGGCCCGGCTGGGGGGCGACGAGTTCGGCATCCTGCTGGAGAACTGCCCGGCGCCGGTGGCGGAAAAAATCGCCGAAAGCCTGCGCCACACCGTGCAGAGCCTGCACTTTGTGTGGAAGGGCAGGCCGTTTGTCACCACCGTGAGTATTGGCCTGGTGCACATCACGCACGCCCCGACCACCCTGGAGACTTCCCTGCGAGCCGCCGACATGGCGTGCTACATGGCCAAGGAAAAGGGCCGCAACCGGGTGCAGGTGTATCACGCCGATGACTCGGAATTGTCCCTGCGCTTTGGCGAGATGGCCTGGGTGCAACGCCTGCACATGGCGCTGGAAGAGAACCGTTTTTGCCTGTACGCCCAGGAAATCGCGCCCCTTGGGCACACCGAACAGGGGGATGGGCATATCGAAATCCTGCTGCGCCTGCATGACGAGGCGGGGCGGATCATCCTGCCGGACAGTTTTATCCCGGCCGCCGAGCGTTACGGCTTAATGACCTCCCTGGACCGTTGGGTGGTGGAGAACGTGTTCAAGATCATCGCGGGCTGCATGCGTGAGCGCCCGGGCCGGCCCATGGCCATGTGTGCGATCAATCTGTCAGGCACTACCATCGGCGATGAGGACTTTCTTGGGTTCCTGCGTGAGCAATTCATTGCCTATGGCATTCCACCGGAAATGATTTGTTTTGAAATTACAGAAACCAGCGCTATAGCGAATTTGGGTAGTGCGATTCGTTTTATCAACGAGCTCAAAGAGTTAGGGTGCCATTTCTCCCTGGATGACTTCTGCGCCGGGATGTCCTCGTTCGCATATCTTAAACATTTACCTGTAGACTTCTTGAAGATCGATGGAAGTTTCGTAAAGGATATGCTGGACGACCCGATTAACCGCGCTATGGTCGAAGTGATCAATCACATCGGTCATGTCATGGGTAAGCGCACAATTGCCGAATTTGTCGAGACACCCCAGATCGAACAAGCCTTGCTTGAGATCGGGGTCGACTACGCTCAGGGATACCTGATCGAGCGACCGCAGTTGTTTACCTTTGATAGTTTGCAGTGTCGACCTGTGCGACCGCAGCCCCTGTTATTCAAGGCGCCTGGCACGTTCCGATGAAACATTTGCTGGTCTGTACATATCACAAATCAAAAGGAGCCCGACAGTGATCGACACATTCAACAGAACCGGCCCGCTTATGGAAGCCTCAAGTTACCCCGCCTGGGCGCAACAGCTGATCCAGGACTGTAGCGAGAGCAAGCGTCGCGTTGTCGAACACGAACTGTACCAGCGCATGCGCGATAACAAGCTCAGCGCCAAGACCATGCGCCACTACCTGATTGGTGGCTGGCCGGTGGTTGAACAGTTTGCGTTGTACATGGCACAGAACCTCACCAAGACCAAATTTGCCCGCCATCCTGGGGAGGACATGGCGCGCCGCTGGCTGATGCGCAATATTCGCGTGGAACTCAACCACGCCGATTATTGGGTGCATTGGGCCCGCGCCCATGGTGTCAGCCTGGAAGAATTGCAGGCACAGGAAGTGCCGCCGGAGCTGCATGCACTGAGCCACTGGTGCTGGCACACCAGCTCGGCCGATTCGCTGATTGTCGCGATTGCCGCCACCAACTACGCCATCGAGGGGGCCACTGGGGAGTGGTCCGCCGTGGTGTGTTCCACCGGCGTCTATGCCGCGGCTTTCCCTGAGGAAGACCGCAAGCGCGCGATGAAGTGGCTGAAGATGCATGCCCAGTACGATGACGCACATCCCTGGGAAGCCCTGGAAATCATCTGCACCCTGGCCGGCATGAACCCGACCAAGGAACTGCAGGTAGAGCTGCGCCAGGCGGTCTGCAAGAGCTACGACTACATGTACCTGTTCCTGGAACGTTGCATGCAGCTGGAAAAGTCGGTGGCCGCCCCCCGCAAACAACCCGCCCTGGTTGCCAGCGAGGCGTAAACGGGGTGATGGCGGGGTAAATTACCCCGCCATTGCCAGCCGATTGCGGCCTTCACGCTTGGCCACATACAAGGCGCTGTCCGCCCGGCGCAACAGGCTCTCGGCGGACTCTCCCGCCAGCAAGGTCGAGCAGCCCAGGCTCACCGTCAATTCGATCCGCTCATCATCCGCCCAATAATCCTGGGCCTGTGCCGCCTGGCGCAGGCGCTCGCCGACCATCGATGCCGCGTCCCGGCCGGTGTTGGACAGCAGAATCAGAAACTCTTCCCCGCCAAACCGGAACACCATGTCCACATTGCGCAGCTGGCTCTTGATCGAGGCGGCGACCGCCTTGAGCACCTTGTCGCCCGTGGCATGGCCGTGGCTGTCGTTGATGTGCTTGAAGTGGTCGATGTCCAGCATCAGCAAGGACAGGGGTTGCAGGTGCCGGCGAGCCATGTCGATTTCCCGTTGCAGGGTCTGGTCCATGGCGATGCGGTTACCGGTTTCGGTCAGTGGGTCGCGCAGGGCACTGCGAGTCGCCGCACGGTAGAGCAGGGCATTGCGCATCGGGTAGAGCAAGGTGGCCAGCAGCGATTCCAGGTTGGCCAGTTCGTCTTCGAGAAAGCGTTGGTTGCGCCGAAACACCAGTTCGCCAAGGTGCTCGCCTTCATGGCTGAGGGCATAGCTCACCGAATGATGGCCGCGGTGACCGTACTCCAGGCGCAGGTCGCTGGCTTCGTGGCGGTATTGCAGGGCGTCCAGCGGCACCAGGCGTTGGATCTCGCGGAAGAACAACGCAAGGATATGCTCCGGCTCCAGGCTGGTTTGCAATTGCATGCCCAGTTGCTGGCGAAGTTGCTCAACCGTCGCGGGGCGTCGTGTAAGAAGGGAAGGCTGACCAAAGCCCAGGCGTTGCAATTTGGCGCTGTCGAAGTCAATTGCGTTGGTCTGGGTCGGTGTTTTCATAAGCGAATGAGCCTCTAAGCACAAAACTGTCTTACAGGCTGGGTGAGAGCGTCGTACTGTTCCTTCAGTTCCGTAGGACTGACGTACAGTCTAGCCCGGTTTGTCTAAGGGTATAACTGCCGCACGTCTTATAGCCGGGGCCGCGTCGCCGCGGGCCCCGGGTTAGGGCTTATTGTTTTTGCGGGTCGAACTGCTTGTCGCGGATAAACAGCGCTGGGATTACGCCGCAGATAAAGTACGCGCCGCCCATGACCAGGAATCCCACGCCAATCGAGCCATGGGACGCCAGGAAACCAATGGCTGCCGGTGCCACCGCCGCGCCGATTCGGCCAATGTTGTAGGCGCCGCCCACTGCCGAGCCGCGAAATTTCGCTTCGAAGCTTTCGGTCATGTAGGTCGCATTCACGCCATAGGGGATGCCGTACAGGAAGCCGAACACAATCAGCATCCACAGGATGTTGTCCGGGCTCTGGAACAGCACGATCACCGGCAGGAAAATCGCCGTGCCCAGCGCGCCGACGGCGAACACCAGGCGCCGGCCCAGGCGGTCTGCCGCGAGCCCGGCGAGGATCTTGCCGAAAATCATCGCCGCGTAGGTGCCGACCATGTAGCTGGTCATCGACTTGAAGTTCATCCCCAGCTCGCCTTCCAGGTATGACGGCATCCAGTTGTTCACGCCGTAGTAGCCGAACTGCAGGAAGCCTGCGGTCAGCGCCCAGAGGATAAACATGCGGCTGGCTTTCGGGTCGCTGAAGATCAGCTTGAACATGCCGTCGGGTTTCTTCGCCGACACGCGCTTGATGCCTTCGGCCTTTTCCCGGGCACGTTCGGCCTGGGCCTTGATCCAGGCTTGCGGCTCCGGCACCAGGCGTTGCATCAGTACGGCGAGGATCACCGGGATGATCGCCACGTAGAACAACCAGCGCCAGCCGTGGTTCGGCAGGATCCAGCCGGCGAGCAGGGTGGCGACGATGTAGCCCACCGACCAACCGGCCTGCAAGGTGCCGAGCACGGTGGTGCGATAGCGGGTCGGCACGTATTCGGCCATCAGGGTGTTGCACGCGACATACAGCGCGCCGAGGCCCAGGGACGCGAAGAAACGGGTGCTCGCGAACTGCCAATAGCTGTGGGTCATGCCCAGGATCGCCGTGCCGGCGGAGAACAGCACGATGCTCCAGACCACGGTTTTCACCCGGCCAAAACGGTCACAGGCCCAACCGCCGTAAATCCCGCCGATGGCCATCCCGGCCAGGGTGAAGCTGCCCAGGCTGCCGGCTTCGACGCTGGTCAGGCCGAACTCGGCCTTGAGGCTGCTGAGGCTGTAGGACAGCAGCATCAAGTCGGCACCGTCGATCAGCAGGCCGAGGAAGCAGAAGATGAATACGATGATCCACAGTTTGTTTTGCGCGGGCGACAACGCACCCGCCGAAGCGGCGACTTCCATAGCGATACCTTGTTGTAGTTGTTAGGGCACAAGTTATGGGTGTTGCGGTAATGCGGTTGGAACACGGTCACTGTAGGAGCTGGCTTGCCTGCGATGGCATCGCCGCGGTGTTACTGCCAGACCGAGTTGTCTGCATCGCAGGCAAGCCAGCTCCCACATGGGTTTTGTGTTGTTCCCGGGGTTCAGTGCTTGGCCTCGCGAATCATGTTGCGGGCGATCACCAATTGCTGGATCTGCGTAGTGCCTTCATACAGGCGGAACAAGCGCACATCGCGATAGAACCGCTCGATGGCGTACTCGCTCACATACCCGGCACCGCCGTGAATCTGCACACAACGGTCGGCCACGCGGCCGCACATTTCCGTGGCGAACATTTTCGAGCAGGACGCTTCGGTGCCGATGTTCAGGCCTTCGTCACGCTTGCGCGCAGCGTCCACCACCATGCAGCGGGCGGCGTAGATCTCGGCCTTGCTGTCGGCGAGCATCGCCTGGATCAGCTGGAACTCGGCGATCGGCTGGCCGAACTGCTTGCGTTCCAGGGCGTAGTTCAGGGCATCGTCGAGCATGCGCTCGGCGGCCCCGACGCTGACGGCGGCAATGTGCAGGCGGCCCTTGTCGAGCACCTTCATTGCGGTCTTGAACCCCACGCCTTCGACGCCACCGATCAGTTGGTCGGCCGGTACGCGCACGTTGTCGAATATCACGTCGCACGTGTGGGCGCCTTTCTGGCCCATCTTGTGGTCGCGCTTGCCCAGGGACAGGCCGGGGGTGTTGCGCTCGACAATGAATGCACTGATGCCGCCCGCGCCCTTGATGTCCGGGTTGGTACGGGCCATCACCGTGTAGATCCCGGCGTGGGGGGCGTTGGTGATAAAGCGCTTGGTGCCGTTGATGACATAGTGGTCACCGTCGCGCACCGCCGTGGTTTTCAGCGAGGCGGCGTCGGAGCCGGAGTCCGGCTCGGTCAGGCAGAACGAACTGAGCAGTTCACCGCTGGCGAGTTTTGGCAGGTAGTGCTGCTTCTGCGCCTCGGTGCCGTCCAGCAGGATGCCGATGGAGCCGATGCCGTTGTTGGTGCCGAAGTAGGAGCGGAATGCCGGCGAGGTGCGGCCCAGTTCAAAGGCCACGTTGACCTCTTCTTCCATGGTCAGCCCGAGGCCGCCGTAGGCTTCGGGCAGGGTCAGGCCAAACAGGCCCAGCTCGCGGAACTGGCTGACGATATCCGCCGGGACGTCATCGGTCTCGGCCAGTTCGTTTTCCCGGGGGATCAGCGCCTCGTTGACGAACTGCTGCAGGGTTTCCAGCAACAGATGAAGCGTTTCGGGGTCTCGGATCATGTGCATTCCTCAGCGGCCCGTTCGGCGGGCCTGTTGTCGTCAATCTGCCGAGGCCTTGCGCCGATCTGTCTAGCGGGCGGCGGCCTCGATGTTGTTCACCATGTGCTTGAGACGGGGCCCGATGTCGTCCTCGAGTTTCTCCCGGGAAAGGTGAAAACTCGGTCCGCCACAGTTGAACGTCAGCAGCCCATGTTGTGCATGCAGCAGCGGTACGGCGATGGCGTTTACATCGCGGTGCCACTCACCGATCGACATGCAATAGCCGAAATCGGTGTAATCCCGGAAGGCACGTTCCAGACCCTTCCTGATGCCCGGCCAGTCCGCCAGATGACGCTGGCGGATATGGTCGAGGATAAATTCCCGCTCGTTTTCCGGCATCGCTGCCAGGCAGGCGCGGCCTGCGGAACTCAAGTGCAACGGCAACCGTGTGCCGACCTGGCGGCGCATGGTCATGTTGGCTTCACCCTGGACCACGTCCAGGTAAACCATGTCCAGGCGGTCCCGCGTGGCCATCGCCACCGCGGCCTGGGCGTACTTGGCCATCGTCTCCATCAGCGGATGGGCCACGGCCCGCACCGACAGGTTCGACAGCATTGCGTAACCGAACGCCATTACGCCCACATCCAGCTGATACCGGCCTGACTGCGGCAGGTGCTTGAGATAGCCCAAGCGGGTCAGCGTATGGGTCATCCGCGTAATCGTCGGCTTTGGCAGCCCGGTCTTGCGCGCCAGCTCCTGGTTACCCAGCACGCTTTCGCTGGGGGTGAAGCAGCGCAGCAATTCCAGGCCACGGGCCAGGGCGGTGACGAACTGGCGGTCCTTGTCTTCTTCCTCGTCGGCATTCATCGGATCGATCAGCAAGTGCTCGAAGGCGTGGTTGCCGGCAGGTGTTTCGGGTGTGTTCGGGTCCAGGTTTCGACGGCGCATGTTAGTCCCCCTTTTTTTAGAAAATCAACAAAACAAAATTGTATTCCGCACAGCGAAACTAATCAACTTTGCGTGGCGTTGTCTTTTTGTTTAATAAAACTCGTCTAAACAACGAGTTATAGCCCGATTTATCGGAGGTTCAGGTTTTTACGTTTACATCACGGCAACTCGGTCCTTATGATTATCGCTAAATACGGAATGTTGTTTCGCATAGCGAAACTAGCGATATCCGAACTAACAAAAACATTGCAGCAGGAGAATTTGTGGCCAGCCTCGACCAACCCGTAGTGCACCTCGACGTCCAGGACAATGGCGTCGCCGTGGTACGCATCCACCGTCCCGAAGTGAAAAACGCCTTGAACGCCCAGGTTCGCGAAGAGCTGGCCGAGCACTTTCGTGCCCTGGCCAAGCGCCGTGATGTGCGCGCCATCGTGCTTACCGGCGGCGACCAGTTCTTCGTGGCCGGTGCCGACATCAAGGAATTCGCCAGCGCCAGCCCGATCGAGATGTATCGCCGCCACACCGAATACCTGTGGGAAGCCATCAGCCGCTGCCCCAAGCCGGTGATCGCTGCGGTGAACGGGTTTGCCCTGGGCGGCGGTTGTGAGCTGGCCATGCATTGCGACCTGATCGTCGCCGGGGAATCGGCGCGCTTCGCCCAGCCCGAGGTCAAGCTGGGCCTGATGCCGGGCGCCGGTGGCACCCAGCGCCTGGTGCGCGCCGTGGGTAAGTTCCAGGCCATGCGCATCGCG
>NZ_JACARK010001300.1:0-2255 GCF_013386655.1 Pseudomonas sp. K5002
ATGCTGCCCAGCGCGGCCAGCCCCACGCGCAAGGCTTCGCGGCCCAGGCCGTAATGGTTGGTGGCGGTGTTCTGTTCGGCAAAACCCGAGGCAATCAGCGCCTGCAAATAACGGTGGACCTTGCTCGCCGGCATTTGCACGTGCTCGGCCAGGCGCGACAACGAGGTGGCCGGCGACAGTTCAGCCAGGGCCTTGAGGATGTCGGTGCCCACTTCAGCCGAGCGGACTTTCTGTTTACCGGTGTCGCGGGGGACGGGCGGCTTTTCCATGGAGGGCATGAATCCGAAAGACGAATGGGCGTCTTTATAGCTTGACGGTCAACAGGTATCAAATTACGTTATGCGTAACTGGATTACGATAAAAACAACTTCCGCTCAGAGGATGATCCATGACCCTCGAATACCAATCGGGTTTTGGCAATGAATTTGCCACTGAAGCCTTGCCCGGTGCATTGCCCGTCGGCCAGAACGCCCCGCAGAAAGCGCCCTACGGGCTGTACACCGAACTCTTTTCCGGCACCGCCTTCACCATGGCCCGCAGCGAAGCCCGGCGCACCTGGTTGTACCGCATCCAGCCGTCGGCCAATCACCCGGCGTTCGTCAAGCTGGAACGGCAGTTGGCCGGTGGACCGCTGGGCGCTGTGACGCCCAACCGCCTGCGCTGGAACCCGCTGGATATTCCGGGTGAGCCGACAGATTTCGTCGATGGCCTTGTAGGCATGGTCGCCAATTCCGGATCGGAAAAACCCTCGGGCATCAGCATCTACAACTACCGCGCCAACCGTTCGATGGACCGCGTGTTCTTCAACGCGGACGGCGAACTGTTGGTCGTTCCCGAGCAGGGCCGCCTGCGCATTGCGACCGAACTGGGTGTGCTGGAAGTCGAGCCACTGGAAATCGTCGTGCTGCCCCGCGGCCTGAAATTCCGCGTCGAACTGCTGGATGCCCAGGCCCGCGGTTACGTCGCCGAGAACCATGGCGCGCCACTGCGCCTGCCGGACCTTGGTCCTATCGGCAGCAACGGCCTGGCCAACCCACGGGATTTCCTCACGCCCGTCGCCCATTACGAAGACCTCAAGCAACCGACCACGCTTGTGCAGAAATTCCTCGGCGAACTGTGGGGCTGCCAGCTCGACCATTCGCCGCTGAACGTGGTGGCGTGGCACGGCAACAACGTGCCGTACAAATACGACCTGCGTCGTTTCAACACCATCGGCACCGTGAGCTTCGATCACCCGGACCCGTCGATCTTCACCGTATTGACCTCGCCCACCAGCGTGCACGGCCTGGCCAACCTCGACTTCGTGATCTTCCCGCCCCGCTGGATGGTCGCCGAAAACACCTTCCGGCCACCGTGGTTCCACCGCAACCTGATGAACGAATACATGGGCCTGATCCAGGGTGCCTACGACGCCAAGGCTGAAGGCTTCGTGCCCGGCGGCGCGTCGTTGCACAGCTGCATGAGCGCCCACGGCCCGGATGGCGAGACTTGCACCAAAGCCATCAACGCGACGCTTGAGCCCCACAAGATTGATAACACCATGGCGTTCATGTTCGAGACCAGCCAAGTGCTGCGTCCTACACAGTTCGCGCTGGAATGCCCGCAACTGCAACCTTCCTACGACGCTTGCTGGGCCTCACTCCCTGCAACCTTCAACCCGAATCGGAGATAACCCATGACTCAGCCTAATCTCACCCGCAGTTGGGTGGCTTCCGCCAACGGTCACCGGGATTTCCCGCTGCAAAACCTGCCGTTGGGGGTGTTCAGCGTTAATGGCTCGGCACCGCGCAGTGGCGTGGTGATTGGCGAGCAGATTCTTGATCTGCACGCCGCGTTGGAATGCTTTGAAGGCGAAGCCCGCCGGGCCGTTGAAGCCACCGCTGGCGGCCAATTGAACGCGTTTTTCGAACTCGGCCGTGGCCCGCGCGTGGCCCTGCGTGAACGCCTGCTGGAACTGTTGGCCGAGGGCAGCGACCAGCAAGGCAAACTGCAAGCTGCGCTGCACCCGGCTGCCGATTGCCAGATGCACCTGCCGGCCAGGATCAACGACTACACCGACTTCTACGTGGGCATCGAGCACGCGCAAAACGTCGGCAAGCTGTTCCGCCCGGACAACCCGCTGCTGCCCAACTACAAGTATGTGCCGATCGGTTACCACGGCCGCGCGTCGACGATTCGCCCGTCGGGCACCGAGGTCCGCCGCCCGAAAGGCCAGACCCTGCCAGCCGGCCAGACCGAGCCGACCTTCGGCCCCT
>NZ_JACARK010001301.1:0-1093 GCF_013386655.1 Pseudomonas sp. K5002
GGCCCGCGCACATCAGCGGTTCGATCACCCACAGCACCGGCCATGCAGCGGCCATCGTCGCCCACAAGTCACAGTGGCGCGGGCTGGGGATGGACCTGGAGAACCTGCTGCCCCTGGAGCGGGCGGAACGCCTGGCCGGGGAAATTCTCACTCAGGATGAACTGCTGCGCATGGCCGCCGGGCCGCGGGAACAGGTTGCGCAACTGGTGACGCTGACGTTTTCGGCGAAAGAGAGCCTGTTCAAGGCGCTCTACCCGATCGTGCAGAAGCGCTTTTATTTTGAGCATGCCGAGTTGCTGGAGTGGTCGGATACCGGCCATGCGCGGCTGCGGTTGCTGACGGACTTGTCCGCAGAATGGTGCCATGGCAAGGAACTGGAGGCGCAGTTTGCGGTGGATGAGGGGCAGTTGTTGAGCCTGGTGGCCGTCCAGGCCTAGACCTTCTCCTGATCCCGTGGCCAACTCAGGCTGAAACACGCGCCACCCAGATTGTTGCTCTTGCTGATCAACGCCCGGCCGCCGTGCCAATAGATGATCCGCCGCACAATGGATAACCCCAGGCCGTGCCCACCCGACGCGCGGGTCCGGCTGTCATCCAGGCGCAGGAACGGCGTGAAAATCCGCTCCCAGGCACTTTCCGGTACGCCCGGCCCGTCGTCTTCCACGTCGATGCGGCAACGCACCTGGCCCACCTGGTAACTGATCAGCACCTGCCCCTGGGCGTGGCGCATGGCGTTGCTCACCAGGTTTTGCAGGGCACGGTGCAGGTAACGCGGCTCGGCCTCCACCCATGCATCGTCCCAATGTGCCGAGGACAGGCAGATGCCCCGCGCCACGTTGATTTCCGGGCGCAGCGGTGACAGTTCATCAATCACCTGATCCAGCAACGCATTGAGGTCGACCCGCTGGAAATTCAGTGCCGGCGCCCCCTGTTCCAGCCGCGCGTAGGTGAGCATTTCGTCCACCAGGCCATCGAGGTCCTGGATGTCGCTGTCCATGCCCTCCATATACTTGCGCCGCGCTTCAGGCGTGGCCGCGTCGCCGATCATCTCCAGGCCGAACCGCAGGCGCGCCACCGGGGTGCGCAGTTCGTG
>NZ_JACARK010001302.1:0-240 GCF_013386655.1 Pseudomonas sp. K5002
CACGGTGGTCGCCACCTCCGGGCGGATCGAGCCCGGGCAGCCGTTGCACATCGGCAAGCCCATTTCCAATGCCACGGTTTACCTGCTGGACGAACAGCAGCGCCCGGTGCCCTTGGGGGTTGCCGGTGAACTGTACGTGGGCGGCAAGGGCGTGGCGCGGGGTTACCTCAATCGCCCGGAAATGACCGCCGAACGTTTCCTGGATGACCCATTCAATTCGGGCCGCATGTACCGCACCGG
>NZ_JACARK010001302.1:393-531 GCF_013386655.1 Pseudomonas sp. K5002
GTGGTGCTGGCCCGTGAAGACCAACCGGGCCAGCCCCGGCTGGTGGCTTACTTCACCGAAAACCCGCAATTCGAACCGCTTGAAGTGGGCGAGGTTCGTGCCCATCTGGTGGCGCACTTGCCGGACTACATGGTGCCG
>NZ_JACARK010001303.1:0-1733 GCF_013386655.1 Pseudomonas sp. K5002
TGGCTGGGGGATCTGGCAGGTCCGCGCACTGCAGGCGAGCAGCCAGCAACAGCTGGGCCAAGTGCAAACCCTGGACGACCAATCCCAGAGCCTAAAGCAGAGCCAGCAGCAGCTGTCGGCCCGTCTGGGGCAACTGCCCGGCGCCGATGAGCTGGAAGAGCGTCGCCGGCTGGTGGCGCAATTGCAGGGTGATCAACAACGCCTGAGCCAGCGCCTGGAAACGGTGCTGGGGGCCAGCCGCCAGGACTGGCGCCTGGCCGAGGCCGAGCACTTGATCCGCCTGGCCAGCCTGCGTCTTTCCGCCTTGCAGGACATCAACAGTGCCCAGGCACTGGTCCAGGGCGCTGACGAAATCCTCCGCGAACAAAGTGACCCTGGCTCCTACGCCGCCCGTGAGCAGTTGGCCAAGAGCCTCGCCGCGTTGCGCAATATCGAACAGCCCGACCGTACCGGGCTGTACCTGCAACTGGCGGCATTGCGCGATCAGGTCGTGCAGTTGGCGGCCATCGCGCCGGAATACCAACTCCCTGAAGCGGCCAATGATGGGCGTCCGACCACCGACACGGACAGCCGTTGGAGTCAGTGGTGGGCGCAGATCTCGCGGTATTTCCGCATCGACTTCAATCCTGATGACAACATTCGCCCGCTCCTGGCAGGGCAAGGCCTGAACCAGGTGCGCCTGGCCCTGAGCCTTGCGCTGGAGCAGGCGCAATGGGCGGCGCTCAACGGCGAGCCGGCGGTGTACAGCCGATCCCTGGGCGAGGCCCGCAGCGTGTTGCAGGACAACTTCAATCAAGACAACCCGCAAAGCAAAGCCATGCTGGCCCGTATTGCCGAGCTTGAGCCCAAGGCCGTCTCGGTGGTCACGCCGGACCTGGCCGCTAGCCTGGCTGCCGTGCAGGCTTACCTTGACCGTCGCCACCTGTCTGCCGAGGAAGCCAAGGCTTCCGCTGGCAAGCCGGCGACCCAGGAGTAAAGCCGATGAAGCGCTTCTATGTGATCCTGGTGCTGGCGATTGCGATCGCCCTGGCACTGGCCGTGGGCATTTCGAAACATACCGGCTACGTGCTGATTACCTATCCCCATGTGCTGCATTACGAGTCCGGGCTGTGGTCGACGCTGGTGGCGTTGTTTGCCATCGGCCTGGTGATCTATTTGGCCAGGGTGCTGGTGGGCCTGGTGCTGACCTCGGGTGGCGTGGTCAATCCGTGGTCGCGGCGCAACCGCAGCCGTCGGGTCCAGGTTGCCATCGAGCAGGGCCAGATGGACCTCGCCGAAGGGCGCTGGGCCAGTGCCGAGCGTCACTTGCACCGTGCGGCCGAAGCCGAACGCCAGCCATTGCTCTACTACCTCGGCGCCGCCCGTGCGGCCAACGAACAGGGCCGTTATGAGGAAGCGGATGGCCTGCTGGAACGCGCGCTTGAGCGCCAGCCCCAGGCCGAACTGGCGGTAGCCTTGAGCCATGCGCAGTTGCAAATGGACCGCAGTGACACCGATGGCGCCCTGGTCACCCTGCAGGCCATGCATGAGCGTCATCCGCATAACGTCCAGGTATTGCGCCAACTGCAGCGGCTGTATCAACAGCGTGGCGACTGGTCTTCGGTAATCCGGCTGTTGCCGGAGTTGCGCAAGGACAAGGTGTTGCCGCCTGCCGAGTTGGCCGACCTGGAGCGACGCGCCTGGGGCGAGAACCTGACCCTGGCTGCCCAGCGCGAAGAGCAGGGCGAGGCCGG
>NZ_JACARK010001304.1:0-751 GCF_013386655.1 Pseudomonas sp. K5002
GGGCGTCGAGCCGGTGGCCACACCCGTGGGCGGCTTGCTGGTATTCAGCGCGCTGCCTGGGGAATACGTGGACGCCGGGCAACTGATCGCCGAAATCATCGACCCCATTTCCGACCGCGTAACGCCAGTGCATTGCCGCAATGCCGGGCTGCTTTACGCTCGTTCGCTGCGGCGCATGGCCACTGCCGGGATGGTCATTGCCCATGTCGCAGGCACTGAAGCCTATCGCAGCGGCTACCTACTTTCGCCTTGAGGATGCACGCCCCATGTACAAATTGACCGTTGAAGGCCTGCATAAAAGCTATGGCGACAATGAGGTGCTCAAAGGTGTCTCGCTCAAGGCCAGGACCGGTGATGTGATCAGCTTGATCGGCGCCAGTGGCTCGGGCAAGAGTACCTTTTTGCGTTGTATCAATTTTCTTGAACAGCCGAATGATGGCGCGATGACGCTGGATGGGCAGCAGATTCGCATGGTCAGTGACCGCCATGGGATGCGCGTGGCGGATGATGCTGAGTTGCAGCGCCTGCGTACGCGGTTGGCGATGGTGTTTCAGCATTTCAATCTGTGGAGCCACATGAGTGTGCTGGAGAACATCACCATGGCGCCGCGCCGGGTGCTGGGTTGCAGCAAGAAGGACGCCGAGGATCGCGCTCGCCGGTATCTGGACAAGGTGGGGTTGCCGGCGCGGGTGGCCGGTCAATATCCGGCGTTTTTGTCGGGTGGCCAGCAACAGCGGGTGGCGATTGCCCG
>NZ_JACARK010001305.1:0-829 GCF_013386655.1 Pseudomonas sp. K5002
GCGCGCCAACCTGCCTGCGCTGGTGACCGGCGACAAGGTGGTATGGCGTGCCGGCAACCAGGGCATCGGCGTGATCGTCGCCCAGTTGCCGCGCACCACCGAACTGCGTCGCCCCGACAGCCGTGGCCAGCTCAAGCCGGTAGCGGCCAACGTCGACATGATCGTCATTGTCTTCGCGCCACTGCCCGAGCCCCATGCCAACCTGATCGACCGCTACCTGGTAGCGGCCGAACACGCCGGCATTCGCCCGCTGTTGCTGCTGAACAAATTCGACCTGATCGACGAACAGAACGCCCCGGCGCTCAACGCGTTGCTGGCGGTGTACCGCACCCTCGGCTACCCGGTGCTGGAAGTCTCGGCGCATCACGGCAATGGCATGGAACAGTTACAGACTGAACTGGACGGGCGCATCAGCGTGTTCGTCGGCCAGTCGGGCGTGGGCAAGTCGTCCCTGGTCAACAGCCTGTTGCCGGAAGTCGAAACCCGTGTTGGCCCGCTGTCGGAGCTGTCCGGCCAGGGCACCCACACCACCACCACCGCGCGATTGTTCCACTTTCCGGGCGGCGGCGAGTTGATCGACTCCCCCGGCATCCGTGAATTCGGCCTGGGCCATGTGAGCCGTGCCGATGTTGAAGCGGGCTTTATCGAGTTCAACGACTTGATCGGCACCTGCCGCTTCCGTGACTGCAAACATGACCGCGAGCCGGGTTGCGCCCTGCTCAAGGCACTGGAAGACGGCCGCGTGCAGCAGCAGCGAATGAACAGCTATCGCTCGATCATCGCCAGCTTGCCCGAGACCAGCTATTAACATGTAGGAGCGAGCTTGCTC
>NZ_JACARK010001306.1:0-1167 GCF_013386655.1 Pseudomonas sp. K5002
GCAGCACGTGGTGCAGAAACACGATGCGCTCGTTGTGCTCGGTGGCATTGAGGTGCACGTTGGCTACCAACGGCTCGTTTTCCGGCAGCACGGTCAGTTCGAAGTAGTGCGTCGCGAACAGCGTATATGCCCGCAGGTGCGCCAAACGCTCGGCCGCCGCCCACGCCAGGGACAGCCCGTCGAAGGTGCTGGTGCCGCGGCCCACTTCGTCCATCAGCACCAGGCTGCGTTCGGTGGCGTTGTGCAGGATGTTGGCGGTTTCGCTCATTTCCACCATAAAGGTCGAACGGCCGCCGGCCAGGTCATCGCTGGAACCGATCCGGGTGAAGATGCGGTCCACCAGTGACAATTCGCAGCTTGCCGCCGGCACGAAGCTGCCGATATGCGCCAGCAGCACGATCAACGCGGTCTGACGCATGTAGGTGGATTTACCGCCCATGTTCGGACCGGTGATCACCAGCATGCGGGTGTCGTCGTCCAGCGACAGGTCGTTGGCGACGAACGGCGTGGTCAACACCTGCTCCACCACCGGGTGGCGACCTTGCACGATGCGCATGCACGGCTCGCTGACAAAGCGCGGGCAGTTCAGGTCAAGGTTCAGGGCACGCTCGGCCAGGTTGCTCAGTACATCCAGCTCGGCCAGGGCGGCGGCGGTGTCCTGCAACGGCGCAAGCTTGTCGATCAGGCTTTCGAGCAAGGCTTCGTAGAGCATTTTCTCCCGGGCCAGGGCGCGGCTTTTGGCCGACAGCGCCTTGTCTTCGAATTCTTTAAGCTCCGGAGTGATAAAGCGCTCGGCACCCTTGAGGGTCTGGCGGCGCTGGTAATCGATCGGCGCCTGCTCGGCCTGCTTGCTTGGCAACTCGATAAAGTAGCCGTGCACGCGGTTGTAGCCGACTTTCAGGTTGGCCAGGCCCGTGCGGGCTTTTTCACGGGCTTCCAGGTCAATCAGGAACTGCCCGGCGTTCTCGCTCAGGGATTGCAGCTCATCCAGCTCGGTGTCGTAACCGGTCTTCAACACGCCACCGTCACGGATGATTGCGGGCGGGTTGTCGATGATGGCTTTTTCCAGCAGCGCCGCCAGCTCCGGGTAGGTGCCGGTGGTGACTGCCAGCTGCTGCAGGTGCGGTGCTTCCAGTTCGGTCATCGCCGCTTGCAGTTGCGGCAGGG
>NZ_JACARK010001307.1:0-1342 GCF_013386655.1 Pseudomonas sp. K5002
CAAATGCCGGTGTTTGGGCACTCCGAGCCACAGCGAGGAGCCGAGTGGTGGGGCAAGAGCGTTTTGCTTACTTTTGCGCTGTTCAAAAGTGAGCCGCTGTAAGAGCGGAACCAATTTAAGCCATCACCCAAATAACGGATATTCACCCCCAAAGCCTACCGCTCAATCGACCGACTCCACCGCGCATTCCACTCGGGCCGTGCCTGGTTCACCTGGTCCCAGTCAATCGAAATCGCCGTCTGCAAATAACTGTTCATCGCCTCCACCCGCGCCCGGGTTTTGTCGGTAGTCGGCGTCGTAGGATTCGAAGGAATCTGATCCCCCAGTTCCAAAGCCGGCGCCTGAGCCTCTGCGGTCAACAAGAACTGCGCCAGTTTTTGCGCCAACTCCGGCTGGTCATTCCGCGCAATCACACACTCCGCCACGTTCAACACCACCGCGCCTTCCTTCGGCTGCGCATACTCCATCGGCACACCCAACAACTGCTGCGTGGTCACCTGCGTCGGCGTCAGCGGAAAGATCGCCGCCTCATCCGTCTGCACCATCTCGGAAATCTTCGCCGAGCTGGCGATGTACTCCAGCACGTTGGGCCCGACGGTTTTCGGCCAGGCCTTGAACCCCGGCTCCACGTTGGTCTCGCTACCCCCCTGAATCCGGTTGAACATGAGGAACCCGTGCAACCCAAATGTGGACGAGGCCAACGACTGGAACACCACCTTGTCCTTGAAGCGCGGGTCGGCCAGGTCCATCCACGACGTCGGCGGCGCCCAGCCCTTTTCCTTGAACATCTTGGCGTTGTAACCCAACCCGGTCACCCCGAGCGTCACCGCAACCGCTTCTTCCTTGATCTTCGCCTTGGCCGGAATCTGGTCCAGGGTCGGGTTGGGCGTGAGCTTCTCGCACAACCCCATGGAAATCGCGCGGTACATGATGCCGTCGTCGAGGAACATCACGTGCATCTGCGGGTTGTCCTTGTTGGCCTGCACCTTGGCCAGGATGTCCGACGAGGTGCCCGGCACGATCACCACCTTGACGTTGTTGGCCTTTTCGAACGCGGGCAGCACCTTGTCGGCGTAGACCCGCTCCATGGTGCCGCCGTTCATGCCCAGGTACAGCGTCGGTGCGGCGTGGGCCGCCGTGCTCAACAGGGCGAGGGACAGGCAAGACAGCGCAGTACGTTTGATCATGTGCATGAATCTTCCTCTCAGGCTTGGAAACGACGGATGGAAAATGCTTCGATGGGCTGCCGGCTGGCCCCCGTGCAGACGATCTCTGCCAGGGCTTCACCGACCGCAGGGCCGAGCTGGAACCCGGCGCCGGCAAAGCCGAAACCGTGGAGCAG
>NZ_JACARK010001308.1:0-940 GCF_013386655.1 Pseudomonas sp. K5002
GGGCGAACGGGTACACGACCTCGCCCCGTTGCTGGTGCCGGACGAAGACGTGAACTTGAGTGCCGAGCAAGCCATGACCTGGTCGGGCATCGCGTTGTTCATCGAACGGGTCAAGGCCCTCGACCCCGGCTTCGTGTTCAAGGACACCGACGTCGCCGCCGCCAGCGCCATCTGTCGCAAGCTCGATAGCAACGCCCTGGCCATCGAAATCGCCGCAGCGCGGGTCCGCACCTTTGGCATCCAGGACCTGGTGGGGTTGCTCGACGGCAGCTTCCGCCTGCAAATGACCGGCCGGCGCACCGCCCTCGCCCGCCACCGTTCACTGAGCGCGACCCTGGACTGGACCTACTCGATGCTCACCGGCGACGAACAGGCCATGTTGCGCCAACTGGCGGTGTTCACCGGTTCTTTTACCCTGGACGCGGTCAAGGCCATGACCGCCAGCAGCACCCTCGATGCACGCAATGCCCTGCCCTTGCTGGAAAGCCTGATGGACAAGTCGCTGCTGATCGCCGGTGAATCGCAGTTGCTCAAGCGCTACCGCCTGCTGGAAACCACCCGCGCCTACGCCCTGGAGAAACTCAACGAACACGGCGAAGCCGACGCCACCCGCCAGCGTCATGCACTGTATGCGCTGGGCGTATTGCAGGAAGCCGGGCAGACCCTCGACGGGCTTTCTCCCGAGACCTGGATCGGCCTCTACGGCCCGGAAATCAACACCATCCGCACCGCGCTGGAGTGGGCCTTTTCAGCCTCGGGCGACCTGCCCACCGGCATCGAACTGACCCTGGGCGGTGTGCCGCTGTGGCTGCGCCTGTCGCTGGTCAGCGAGTGCCGCACCTGGGTCGACAAAGGCCTGGCCAGCGCCGCCACCACCCCGCTGCCGCTGCGCCAGCGCATGCTGTTGCAAACCGCCCTGGCCAGCGTGCTGATGCTCACC
>NZ_JACARK010001309.1:0-1702 GCF_013386655.1 Pseudomonas sp. K5002
CCGGCATCGAGCTCGAACGCTTCAGCGTCGCGCCGCTGGGGGATGAGCTGCGCCTGAACGTGCATTGCCCGGACTGGGGCTGCGCCAAGACCGCCATGCACCAGCCGCACCAGCGCCTGCGTTTCGAGGCGGGCTACCTGCCCAAGGCGCTGCGCAATGAGCATATCGATGTGTACATCAGCACCTTCAATATGGGCCTGCCGCTGCCGCCCAAACCCCAGGGCCTGCGCACCGTGGTGCTGCTGCATGACCTGTTTCAGATCACCCTGGACAACTATCACGCCAACCGCCTGAAGGCGCTGATCTACAAGGCCAGTGATCGGCTGTCGATCACCTATGCGGTGCACACGGCAGACCGGGTGTGGACGCCTTCGCAGTACAGTGCCGACGAAACCGCGCGGCTGTTTCCCAAGGCGGCAGGCAAGATTCGCGTGTTGCCCAACCAGGTGGTGGGTTTTGTCGGACTGCCGGCGGACCTCTCGGCCCGGCAACTGCCCGAGCGCTACTGGCTGCTGGTGGGTACCCGGGAATTGCGCAAGAACGTGCCGTTCCTGGTGGACGCCTGGCAGCAAGCGCGCAGCCAGTCGCCGAGCGTGCCGGAACTGGTGCTGGTGGGCAGCCTGGAGCATTTGCCCGAAGCACAACGCAACTACCCGGGGATACGCGCCTTGAGCGGCGTATCCGACGCTGAATTGCACGGGCTCTACCGCAAGGCCTTGCGCCTGTGGCAGCCTTCCTACGCGGAAGGCTTTGGCTTGCCGGTAATCGAAGCCCTGAGCGTCGGCACTCCGGTGGCGGTGGCCAGCGGTACCTCGCTGGACGAAATCACCCCGCCGCTGGCACCGCGGTTTTCACCCACGGACGGCGCGGCGCTGGTGCAATTGATGCTGCACCTGGCCGACCAACCCGTCGAACAACCACCTGAACAGTTACGCAGCTGGGCCGAACGCTTCAACCACCAGGCCTACCGTCGGCGCCTGGCCGAACTGATCGAGGAATTGAATTGAGAATCTCACTGGGTAGCCTCGTCGCCATCGTCTTCGGCCTGCTGTTTGGTGGGTTGATCCTGTTTCTTTCCCCGGTCAAGGCCGTGCTGGCAGTGATCGGCCTGGCCGCTGCCGTGACGATTCTGCGGTTCCCGTTCTGGGGACTGCTGCTGTTCGCCCTGGTGGCGACGTTCATGCCCTACTCCACCCTCAACCTGGGGATTCGCAGTACGGTCAGTGAGGCGCTGATCGCCCTGACCTGGGCGGCGGTGATCTGGCACGGTTTCCTCTCGCGCCTGCCGGCCGCCCCACCGCTGTCGCGGCGCCCTACCGACCGCATGTTGATGTGGCTGATGATCTTCACAGTGGTGCCATTTATCGTCGGCCAGGTCAGCATCACCGCCGAGGCCAGCGGCGTGGCGAACTGGTTGCGTTGGCTGCTGAACCTGTCGGTGCTGTTCCTCGCCGCCAAGCTGCTGGTTGAACAGAAGAACCGCGAAGCCCTGGTGATCGCCTTGTTGCTGGGCACACTGGCGATGCTGGTGATGTCCATCGGTGTATTTATCCGCTCGCGCTCGGCCTCGGGCATGTTGCCGATCCTGACCCTGATGAACTACGGCAGCCTCGACACCCTGTCCCTGGGCCTGGGTGCCATGGCCTCGCGGATGGGTTCGCCATGGATGCACCCGAATGCCACCGGCGGGATCATGGCGCTG
>NZ_JACARK010000133.1:0-8770 GCF_013386655.1 Pseudomonas sp. K5002
CAGGCAACCGACCACCAGCGGCGTGTCGGCGTCGCCGTCGACGAAACCCACCAGCACCTCCATGCCCACCCGCGGGATCAACACCGAGCCGTAGTGCTCATGGGCCCAGCCACTGGCCACCCGCAGCCAGCAACTGGAATGTTCGTCGTGCTCCCCGGCGCGATCCCAGGCCATCTGCACCTTGACCCGGCCATACTCGTCACAATGGATCTCGCTGCCTGCCGGCCCTGTAACCACGGCGTTTTGATAGCCAGACACCGGCGGTCGCGATACCAGCAGCGGTGTTCGAAACGGCACCTCCCATGGCGTTACGACAAAGTGATTGCTGTAGCCCTGAGCCGATTCATCACCTGAGGCGTCGATGGCCGACTCCTCCAGCACCTGAGGCTGGCGCCCTGCATGCGTCACCTGGGTGACCAGCCACAAATCATTCCATTCCTGGCGAGGATGCCCTTCCATCCTCAGGAACTGCCCGCTGACCAGGGACGGCTGGTCGCTATGGCCACTGGCCTGGCGAAAGTCACCGCGATGGCGCTCCAACCTACGTTGCGCCAGGTATTTACCATGAGCGCGATCCGTAAAATTCCCGGGATAACACTGTTCCTCCAGCATGGGACGCTGGCCGCCGGACACCGTGCTTTCCAAGCTCAGGCGTGGCTTTCTGAAGTCGTAGTCCCGCAGTTTCACATCGGTGGTACGGGTCTGCAACCGCAGGGTAAAACGCTTGATCACCGGCGTGTCGGCAACCATCCCCGAACCCGCCGCGTATTGAGTGGCTTGCTCAGGCTGGGCGAACACGCTCTGGTCATCGCCGAACACCAAAAGGTGGCGCTCGGGGTGATGCTGGAAGTGGTAGTGAATGCCCGACTCGGCGCACAAGCGCTGGATGAACGCCAGATCGGTTTCGCCAAACTGAACGCAGTACTCACGCTCGGGGTACACCCCGCTCAGTTGAAACGAGAAGGCATCCGCCTGGATACCCTGCCCTTCCAGCACCAGTGCAATGATCTGCGGCACCGTCCGGTTCTGGAAAATCCGCTGGTGAGCGCTGTGCTCAAGATAAGCCAACCGCGGAACCAGCGTGATCTGATAACGCGTCAGGCGCTTGCCCGAGTCGCCTTGCGCCACCCGATAGACCTGGCCATGAATACCATGGCCATGCGCATCAAACCCCAGGAACGCCTGGCGATGCATCAAGCTTTCCAGGTCAAGGTCGGGTTGCTCGCTGACCAGTTCAAGGTCAAAACGATAGGGCAGGCTGACGAATTCATCGCCCGTGAACTCACGTACCTTGAGATCACTGGGCACACCGTCGAGGGTCAGGCTAAAGGCACTTTGATTGGCAGGAGCGAACATCCGGTGTTTCTCTGCGAGTAGTGGGTGGCCGATTCTGCACCAGCTGTTTGCCGAGCTGAGTGCGCTGCAGGCAAATCAGTAAATCCCTACATCGCAGGCGCTTTAATCTTCATGTATCAGGCATCGAAGCCCTACCACCAGCGTGCTAGCGTATTCGTCCCCCGTCGCCCCATGACAATGGAAAAAACATGGCCACCCGCTACGCAAAAATCGTCCTGACCCTTGCCCTGGCAGCCTTCGCCACACTCGTGGCCTTCAGCAACATCACCGACTACGGCTCCAACTTTGCCTTCGTCAAACATGTGCTGAGCATGGACACCACCTTCCCCGGCAACGCCGCGATGTATCGCGCCATCACCACCCCATGGCTGTGGCACGGTGCATATTGGCTGATCATCGCCGGTGAAGCCCTGACGGCCGTGCTGCTGGCGCGTGGAGCACTGGCCTTGTGGCGGGCTCGTCGTGCCACAGGTATCGACTTCAATCGCGCCAAGAAAAGCGCAATCGTCGGGCTGACCCTGGGTTTTGTGGTGTGGTTCTTCGGCTTTATGGTGATCGGCGGCGAGTGGTTCCTGATGTGGCAATCCCATCAGTGGAACGGCCAGGAAGCGGCGTTCAAGTTCTATATGGCGATCCTGGGTGTGCTGATTTTTCTCAACCAGCCGGACACTGACCACGACTGAAAAACCACGAATTCAAAATCGGTGGATGCCCTTTCACAAACTACTGTCAGATAGCTGACGGTAGTTTGTAACCCTTTTCCCAAAGTATAAAAACCGCCTCACATTCAACGCTCACAGCCACCAGGCGAGCCCTTAAATTGCGGTGCCATCTCCCTTCGGAAAGGACCGCATACATGGCACGCAACAACCATCACGCCCTGAACACCCCCATCATCCATAAAGACTGCTGAGGACGCCCCAATGCCTCAGCCCTATGCATTCATCAATGAACGGCAACAAACCTCAGTGGAACTCAAGGCCAGGCTGCGCCTGGGCAAACACGCGCAGGCCAAGTTCGACGTACTTAACAGTCACATTCGCAATGTTGTTGTTCTACCCGGCCAGTTGGTGATCATAGGCGATGACTCGACGGCGGCCTGCACCCTGGAAGAGTCCCGCTTGATGAGCACCGCCTGGAATATTCGACATAGCGTTATGGCCGAAGGCAGCGATACCTTCGCCCTGCACAACTACGACCTGCTGCAAAAAATACTGGGCTACACCTCGCTCGGAATAGGTACGGCGGGTGACGCCTGGAGTCGGCATTTGCAGGACATTGGTAAAACGCTCGAGGACATTGATGCCCTGCATAAACAGTCGCTGCGCCAAGGTGGCGGCGTCGTACGGAACGACTTCCTGGCTCGACGCCAAACCCTGTTCGCCAAACTGGAAGCGCAAATGCGCGGCTTTGCACGTTATGGCACTCACTTGCGCAATGAGGGATCGATCAAGAAAATGCTCGGGATATCCACCCGAAGCTATCTGCATACCGGGGAAATCAACCGATATGCCGAAACGATTGCGCGGGTTTCAAAGACCGCCAAGCTGCTGAAAAATGGAACGCCACTGGGCATTGCGCTGAGCACCACGGCGTCGGCGCTGGAAATCAGGGAGGCTTGCTCTACAGGGAGGGAAGAGCAGTGCAGGAAGGCGAAATACGTGGAAGTGGGGAAGTTGGCGGGTGGGGTGGCAGGTGGGTTAATCGGAGGCTACTTGGGAACAGCATTATGCGTCGCGGTACTGACGCCCACCACTGGCCCGCTCGCGCTGAGCTGCATATTAATCGCGAGCGGTGCCAGTGGAGCAGCATTCGGCAGCCTTGGTGGAGCTGCAGGAGAGGAGATCGGAGAAGCCATTTATGAATATTGACTACTTTCTCAATCTTCCAGTGAAAACCCAGCTAGCGATGGGCTCGTCCCTTGCAGTCATTGCTTGCGTCATTATCGGTGTATTCCTGGCCTACCGAAAACTGGAGTTCATGGAGGGCCTTTTGGATAACTGCCGCTTGGTAGCCGCCCATCGACGCTTCTGGGCTAACTCCCTGCGAGGGCGAATGATCAGACTATGCGTCGTCCATGTGGCCATTGCGCTGCCAGGATGGAACTCGAGACGCGGCGCTATTGACTTGCGGCAGGTCCAAGCCTTTCCGCGCGGCCTGAAAGCCATCTTTAGCGGGATGAGCTTTTTTGGCATAACCGGGGTGACAGGGTGGATAGCCGTTTACTTCAGTGATCATCTGAACCTGTGAAAACAACACTGCGAGATATGGTTGCCTGTGCTTTCTCGTATTGGCTCCCACAACGGGTCCTGGGTCATTAGGCTGCCTATTGATAGCTGGCGGTATTGGAGGCGCTGCCGGAGGCAGTCTGCTTGGGATTGCTGGTGAAAAAATGGGAGATCTTTTGTATGAACATTGATTACGTCCTCCAGCAACCCTTGAAAGACCTGATACTAATAGGCTCCTCCTTGTTGATGATTGCTTACGGTATTTTCGGATTTCTCCTTGCGTATCGAAAACTTGAGGTAATGGAGCGCCATCTAAACAAGTGTCGCCTTGTGGAATTCCATAGTGGCTTCTGGGGAAGCTCACCGCGAGGCAGAATGCTAAGACTCAGCGCGGTCTATGCGGCACTCGTGTTTACCAAACGAAACGCAAGACGCGGCATCATCGATGTACAGCAAGTACGAGACTTTCCGAAAGGCATGAAATGCCTACTTCACTGCACAGCTATTTTCGGACGACTGTGGATAATATCGGCGTTAACCTTCTACCTTTACTACTACCTGAAACTGTAAAAACTGCGATTTTTTAACCCCATAGAAAAGGCCCGTCATCCAAAAAAGATGCGGGCCGTTTTCACTTCAGCGGGCATTCAAGCCCCCGCCGATTACTTGTTGAGGTTGTAATCCGCCTCGGCTGCGTCAAACCGCTGAAGCATGCCAGCCGTCGGAGCGCCCAGCTTGCTCACGAAGTAGATCGCCAGGCTGGCGAAGATGAAGCCCGGGATGATTTCGTACAGGCCAAACAGGCTGAAGTGCTTCCACACGATCACGGTGATCGCACCCACCAGGATGCCGGCCAATGCGCCATTACGCGTCATGCCTTTCCACAGTACGGAGATCAGTACCACAGGACCGAACGCAGCACCGAAACCGGCCCAGGCGTAGCTCACCAGGCCCAGTACGCGGTTTTCCGGGTTGGCGGCCATGGCGATGGCAATCAGCGCCACCAACAGCACCATGGCGCGACCGACCCATACCAGCTCGACCTGGGAGGCGTTTTTACGCAGGAAGGTTTTGTAGAAGTCTTCGGTGAGGGCACTGGAGCACACCAGCAACTGGCAGCTCAGGGTGCTCATTACCGCCGCCAGGATGGCCGACAGCAGCACACCGGCAATCCATGGGTTGAAGAGCAGCTTGGCCAGCTCGATGAACACACGCTCGTGGTTCTCGGTCACGGGACCGGCGACTTCCGGGTGCGCCGAGAAGTAGGCGATACCGAAGAAGCCCACCGCCACGGTGCCGCCCAGGCACAGGATCATCCAGGTCATGGAGATGCGGCGCGCCTTGGCAATCGATTTCACCGAATCCGCCGCCATGAAGCGCGCGAGGATGTGCGGCTGGCCGAAGTAACCCAGGCCCCAGCCCATCAGCGAAATGATGCCGATGAAGGTGGTGTTTTTCAGCATGTTGAAGTTGTCAGGGTTCTGCGCTTCGATCGCCAGGAAGGTGGTGTCGACGCCACCGGTGGCCAGCAGCACGATGATCGGGGTCAGCAACAAGGCGAAGATCATCAGCGTGGCTTGCACGGTGTCGGTCCAGCTCACGGCCAGGAAACCACCGACGAAGGTGTAGGCAATGGTCGCGGCAGCACCGGCCCACAGCGCGGTCTCGTAGGACATGCCGAAGGTGCTTTCAAACAGACGGGCGCCAGCCACGATGCCGGAAGCGCAGTAGATGGTGAAGAACACCAGGATCACCACCGCAGAGATGATTCGCAGCAGGCCGCTTTTATCTTCGAAACGGCTCGAGAAGTAATCCGGCAGGGTCAGGGCGTCGCCGTTGTGCTCGGTCTGCACCCGCAGGCGGCCGGCTACAAACAGCCAGTTCAGGTAGGCACCGACGATCAGGCCGATGGCGATCCAGCTTTCCGACAGGCCAGACATGTAGATCGCGCCGGGCAAGCCCATCAGCAACCAGCCGCTCATGTCCGAGGCACCGGCCGAAAGCGCGGTAACCACGCTGCCGAGGCTGCGACCGCCGAGGATGTAGTCGGAAAGGTTGTTGGTGGAGCGATAGGCCATGAAGCCGATCAGCACCATGGCAGCGATATAGATCACAAATGTGATCAGGGTAGGATTACTTACGCTCATTGAGTTACGCCCTGGCTTTGTTTTTATGTAGCGGCGGTCTGTCCGGACGGCCATCCACTTTGCTAGTGGATAGACGAAGCCTGGCGCCGCGCATTTATGACTGACGTTTCCCCAGGAAAGCCATCAGCCGATGAACCGTCAGTAAGAGGTTGCACCTTGGGCGCGAATGCTATTCAACAAAGCAAATAAGGTGCAACCAGTTTCTTGAGAATAAGTTGCACCTCGATGTTTTTTGTGGAAAACACCGTGTTTTTGCTCCTTTTCGGAGCAAGAGCAGCCAAAGTCAGAAGCAAATGCACCAAGGCGCAGCCGATTCGGCTGTGACGATAATTTTTCCCGATCAGCATCAAAAAATTCATGGATAAAAAGGGTTGCACCCGGTTGCACCTCTCTCGGCGCAAAGCTAATCTTGCCGCCAGCTGATGCCACGCAGTAGTGGCACCCATGAGGATAAAAAGATGGCTACGACCACCCTTGGGGTCAAACTTGACGACCCGACCCGCGAGCGCCTGAAGGCGGCCGCGACCTCCATTGATCGCACGCCGCACTGGCTGATCAAGCAGGCGATTTTCAATTACCTGGAGAAACTCGAGGGTGGTGCAACCCTGGCCGAGCTCAACGGCCTGGGCAGCAAGGACGCGGAAGAAGCCGGCGAGGTCCAGACCGACCACGCCCACCAGTGCTTCCTGGAATTTGCCGAAAGCATCCTGCCGCAATCCGTACTGCGCGCCTCGATCACCGCCGCCTACCGTCGCCCGGAGCCGGAAGTGGTGCCGATGCTGATCGAGCAGGCTCGCCTGCCCGCGGCAATGGCCGAGGCCACCAACAAGGTCGCCTCTTCGATCGCCGAGAAACTGCGCAATCAGAAAAGCGCCGGCGGCCGTGCAGGCATCGTCCAGGGCCTGCTGCAGGAATTCTCCCTGTCGTCCCAGGAAGGCGTAGCGCTGATGTGCCTCGCCGAAGCGCTGCTGCGCATCCCGGACAAGGGCACCCGCGACGCACTGATCCGCGACAAGATCAGCACCGGCAACTGGCACCCGCACCTGGGCAACAGCCCGTCGCTGTTCGTCAACGCCGCCACCTGGGGCCTGTTGCTGACCGGCAAACTGGTCGCGACCCACAACGAAGCCGGCCTGACCTCGTCCCTGAGCCGCATCATCGGCAAGAGCGGCGAGCCGATGATCCGCAAGGGCGTCGACATGGCCATGCGCCTGATGGGCGAGCAGTTCGTCACCGGCGAAACCATCGCCGAAGCCCTGGCCAATGCGAGCAAGTTCGAAGCCAAGGGCTTCCGCTATTCCTACGACATGCTCGGTGAAGCCGCACTTACCGAACATGACGCCCAGAAATACCTGGCCTCGTACGAACAAGCCATCCACTCGATCGGCAAGGCGTCCCACGGTCGCGGGATTTATGAAGGCCCGGGCATTTCCATCAAGCTCTCGGCCCTGCACCCGCGTTACAGCCGTGCGCAGTACGAGCGCGTGATGGACGAGCTGTACCCGCGCCTGCTGTCGCTGACCCTGCTGGCCAAGCAATACGATATCGGTTTGAACATCGACGCCGAAGAAGCCGATCGCCTGGAGCTGTCCCTCGACCTGCTGGAACGACTGTGCTTCGAGCCGCAACTGACCGGCTGGAACGGTATCGGTTTTGTGATCCAGGCTTACCAGAAGCGTTGCCCGTATGTGATCGACTACGTGATCGACCTGGCACGCCGCAGCCGCCACCGCCTGATGATCCGCCTGGTAAAAGGCGCGTACTGGGACAGCGAAATCAAGCGCGCCCAGGTCGAAGGCCTGGAAGGCTATCCGGTGTACACCCGCAAGGTGTACACCGACGTTTCCTACATTGCCTGCGCACGCAAACTGCTTTCGGTACCGGAAGTTATCTACCCGCAGTTCGCCACCCACAACGCTCACACCTTGTCGGCGATTTACCATATTGCCGGTCAGAACTATTACCCCGGCCAGTACGAGTTCCAATGCCTGCACGGCATGGGCGAGCCTCTGTACGAGCAGGTTGTAGGCAAGGTCTCCGAAGGCAAGCTGAACCGTCCGTGCCGCGTGTACGCACCCGTCGGCACCCACGAAACACTGCTGGCTTACCTGGTGCGTCGCTTGCTGGAAAACGGCGCCAACACCTCGTTCGTCAACCGTATTGCCGACCAATCCATCTCGATCCAGGAGCTGGTGGCCGATCCAGTGGCCAGCATCGAGCAGATGGCGACGCTGGAAGGCGGCTTCGGCCTGCCGCACCCGCGTATCCCGCTGCCGCGTGACCTGTATGGTGCCGAGCGCGCCAACTCCGCCGGTATCGACCTGGCCAACGAACACCGCCTGGCGTCGCTGTCCTGCGCCTTGCTGGCTACCGCGCATAACAACTGGAAAGCCGCGCCGATGCTCGGTTGCGCTTCCAGCAATGAAGCGACTGCACCGGTGTTGAACCCGTCGGATCTGCGTGACGTCGTCGGCCACGTACAGGAAGCAACTGCCGAAGACGTCGACAACGCCATCCAGTGCGCCCTGAACGCTGCGCCAATCTGGCAGGCCACCCCGCCCGCCGAACGCGCCGCGATCCTGGAACGTGCCGCCGACCTGATGGAAGGCGAGATCCAGCCGCTGATGGGCCTGCTGGCCCGCGAAGCCGGCAAGACCTTCGCCAACGCCATCGCCGAAGTGCGTGAAGCCGTGGACTTCCTGCGTTACTACGCGGTGCAGGCTCGCAACGATTTCACCAACGACGCTCACCGCCCGCTGGGCCCGGTGGTGTGCATCAGCCCGTGGAACTTCCCGCTGGCGATCTTCAGTGGCCAGGTCGCCGCTGCACTGGCCGCCGGCAACCCGGTACTGGCCAAGCCTGCCGAGCAAACACCGCTGGTGGCCGCACAAGCCGTGCGCCTGCTGCTGGAAGCCGGGATTCCGGAAGGCATGCTGCAACTGCTGCCGGGCCAGGGCGAAACCGTCGGTGCGCGCCTGGTGGGTGATGATCGCGTCAAGGGCGTGATGTTCACCGGCTCCACCGAGGTTGCGCGCTTGC
>NZ_JACARK010001310.1:0-443 GCF_013386655.1 Pseudomonas sp. K5002
CGTTCACGCAGCGGCGGCAGGCGCAGTTGTGCGACGGTCAGGCGATAGGCCAAATCCTCGCGAAAACGCCCGGCGCGAGCTTCGTCCAGCAGGTCGGGTTTGGTGGCGGCGATGATCCGCAAGTCCACCTTGATGCTTTGATTGGAACCGAGCCGTTCGAGTTTTTGCTCCTGCAACACCCGCAGCAATTTCACCTGCTGGGCCAGCGGCATGCTTTCGATCTCATCGAGAAACAGCGTGCCGCCATTGGCGTATTCCAGCTTGCCGATGCGCTTGCCCTGGGCGCCGGTAAACGCGCCACTTTCATGGCCGAACAGCTCGGCTTCAAACAGCTGCTCGGGAATCGCCGCGCAGTTCAGCGCCACAAACGGCTTCTTTGCCCGGGGGCCGAAATCATGCAGGCAACGGGCGACCAGCTCCTTGCCGCTGCCGGTTTCGCCGCG
>NZ_JACARK010001311.1:0-305 GCF_013386655.1 Pseudomonas sp. K5002
CGGCCGCCGGTGTGGTGAAGCAGTCGCGCACGGCCGCTTCATTGCGCCAGTAGAGGAATTTGCGCTCGCCGTTGGCATCGGTCTGGATGCAGTACAAACCCGGCAGGCGCCCGGGCAGGCGCTGGACCATGCCCAGGCCCAGGCCTTCTTCGGCCCAGTGCTTGCACATGGCATCGCTGAAGCTGTCATCGCCCAGGGCGGTGACGTAGTCGACGGTGCTCGGTTCACCCAGTTCGCGGCGCAGGTAGACGGCGGCGTTCAGGGTGTCGCCGCCGAAGCTTTGTTGCAGGCTGCCGTCGGCGCGG
>NZ_JACARK010001311.1:453-802 GCF_013386655.1 Pseudomonas sp. K5002
CGCGAAAGGCGCGACTCGGTCTAGAAGCAGGTATGCAGGCTTTCGATCACCTGCAATTGCTCATCCACCAGATTACCCACTTGCCACTTGTCGAAGGTCAGGCACGGGTGGGATGTGCCGAAGGAGATGATGTCGCCAATGCGCAGCTCAACCCCCGGTGCGACGACCATGAACGCATGCTGGTCCATCACGGCGGTGACCTTGCACGCGGTCACGTCATCCCCCTCGGCTGGCAGCACGCCAGCCTTGTAGCGCTTGAGCGGCACCGGCAGGCCGGCGTCGTAGGCGACGTCGCGCTTGCCCAGGGCGATCACCGCGAAGCCCGGCTCCGGCAGCGATTGCACGTGGG
>NZ_JACARK010001312.1:0-968 GCF_013386655.1 Pseudomonas sp. K5002
AGCGGGAAGTTCCACGGCACCACCGCCGCGATCACCCCCAGTGCTTCACGCGTGATGGTTGCCAACGCGTTGTGAGCGGTGGGCGCGACTTGATCGTAGAGCTTGTCGAGGGCTTCGCCGTACCAGGCAAACACATTGGCGGCGCCGGGCACGTCAACGTTGTAGGCGTCCATCACCGGCTTGCCCATGTTCAGCGAATCGAGCAGCGCCAGTTCCTCGCGGTGGGTCATCAGTAATTCGGAGAGCCTGATCAAAATTTTCTTGCGCTCCACCGGCGGCATCCGTCGCCAGGGGCCGGTCTCGAAGGCCTGGCGTGCGCTGCGCACGGCCAGGTCGACTTCTGCGTCACCGCAGGCTGCAACCCGTGACAGCAACTGCTGGGTCGCAGGGTTAATGGCATCGAAGGTCGCCCCGGATGCCGCATTCACTGAGCGGCCACCGATCAGGGCGGTGTTGATGAACGTCTGGCGGGCAACACGCTGTTGCCAGTAGTTAAGGTCGAACACGTTGTACTCCCAATGAATGGCGATGGATAGACGAGGGGTTCACTCGGCGATCTGCAGTTCCGGCATCTTCACGCGCAGCCCCCGCGTGATGCCCAGCAGGCACAGGAGCCCAAGCCCCATCCAGCACAGGCCGATGGTGAACGACAGGCTGGAAAGGCTGCTCCATAGCCAGATCGTGCTGAGGAACCCCAGCGCCGGCACAACCGCGTACAGCAAGTAGTTCCTGGTACCGCGCAACTTCTGGTCGACCAGGTAGTGCTTGATCACCGCCAGGTTTACCGCCGAGAACGCAAACAGCGCACCGAAGCTGATCATGTTGGCGACGGTATCCAACGTGATGAACAAGGCAATCAGCGAGAACAGGCTGACCAGCACGATGGCCGTGGCGGGCACGCGCTTTTTCGTCACCAGCTTGCCGAGCACGCGGGGCAGCGCGCCGTCACGCCCCATGGCGAACAGCAC
>NZ_JACARK010001313.1:0-655 GCF_013386655.1 Pseudomonas sp. K5002
GGTTTGTCGCACCCAAGGGCTACAGCGGGCGCTTGCCCCGCGACCTGGAGATCGTCCAGACCGTCGCCGCCCGGTTACTCGCCGAGGAGCTTGCCCATGAGTGAATTACCCAGCCGTCCGGCCGCGCGGATTTTGCGCGCCGATGAAGCGGCGTTATGGACCGATGGCTTTGCCTTTGTGCAAGCCGCCAGGGCGCACGCCGAGCAGATCAAGGCCGACAGCGACCAATGGCTGCACACCGCCCGCGCCGAGGGTTTTGAAAGTGCGCGCCGCGAAGGTGCCGAACAGGTTGCACAGTTGCTGCTGGAAACCCAGGCCCAGGTCCAGCATTACCTGGCCGGGCTTGAGGCGTCGCTGGCGGACCTGGCCCTGGGCATCGTGCGTGAAGTACTCGGCGAACTGGATGACACCGACCGCGTGGTGCGTTGTACACGCCAGGCCCTGAGCGCGTTTCGCCAGGGCCAGGCCTTGACGTTGTGGGTGCCGCCCGCCGAAGTGAATGCCCTGCGCCCACAGTTGCTCAAGGACGGCATCGCCGTGGAGGCCGATGCGCAACTGGGCGCCGGCCAGGCCCGCCTGAGCAGCCCGGCGGGTTCGGTTGAGCTGGGGCTGGAGGCGCAACTGCAAAGCCTGCGCCGCAGCCTGTTGCCCTTTG
>NZ_JACARK010001314.1:0-838 GCF_013386655.1 Pseudomonas sp. K5002
CAGCGCCGTGGGCGTGCCTGCCGGTGGCGAGGCCATGCGCAGCAGCCAGTTGATCGACGGAAAAATCTGGGACGGTTCGGACCCGGCCGGGTATGCCCGCAGCTTTCGCCTGCATGCCATGGCAGATGTTGCCAGCCGCCAGGCCTTGCGCTGACAGGAGGAACCCATGCTACGAATCCTGTTGATCAATGACACACCGCGCAAGGTCGGTCGGCTCAAGGCTGCGTTGACCGAGGCCGGGTTTGAGGTGATCGATGAATCGGGGTTGACGATCGACTTGCCGGCGCGGGTCGAAGCGGTGCGCCCGGACGTGATTTTGATCGATACCGAGTCGCCGGGACGCGATGTGATGGAGCAGGTGGTGCTGGTGAGTCGCGACCAGCCACGGCCGATTGTGATGTTTACCGATGAGCATGATCCGGGGGTGATGCGTCAGGCGATCAAGTCCGGGGTGAGTGCCTACATTGTCGAGGGGATTCAGGCGCAGCGGTTGCAGCCGATTCTGGATGTGGCGATGGCGCGGTTCGAGAGTGACCAGGCGCTGCGCGCGCAGTTGCAGGCGCGGGATCAGCAGTTGGCTGAACGCAAGCGGATCGAAACGGCCAAGGGGTTGTTGATGAAAATGAAGGGGTGTAATGAGGAAGAGGCCTACACGCTGATGCGGCGTCAGGCGATGAGTCGGCAGCAGAAGCTGATTCAGGTGGCGGAGCAGATTATTGCGATGAGTGAGTTGTTGGGGTGAGAGGGGGGTCGGGGTGTATATCCGTTATTTAGGTAACGGCCGCTATTGGTTCCGCCCTTACGGCGGCTCACTTTTGAACAGCCGGGCTACAGGCCG
>NZ_JACARK010001315.1:0-594 GCF_013386655.1 Pseudomonas sp. K5002
CACGCCGCGCTCGCGCAGGTGATAGGCCAGGCGGTTGGCGCGCTCGTTGAGCTGGCGGTAAGTCAGTTGCTGCTCACCGGCCTGCACCGCTACCGCGTGAGGTGTGTGCCGGGCATGGGCTTCGAACAAGGCGTGGACGGTCTGGTCCACGGGGTAGTCGGTTTCGCTGGCGTTGAAGTCCACCAGTTGCTGTTGCAGTTCGGTCGCGGGCAGCACCTGCACATCGAACAGCGGCGCCTCGGGCGTCTCCACCAATCCCGCCAGCACCGTGCCAAGATAGTCCAGCAGGCGCTGGGCACCGACCTTGCGGGGCGCCTTGGCCTTGAGCCGGAAACCGCTGGCCAGGTCGTCCACCGTCAGCATCAGTGGGTAGCTGAGGATGTCTTCGCTGCTCAGCAATTCGATGCCGGGCTGCAGCACCTCGAGTGCCTCGACCGAGACATGCCGGTAATTCAGCAGGCTGTTGAACAGCGGTGTGACGCCGCTGCAACGCTGGGCCAACGCCAGGGACGCTTGCTCGTGGGCGAGCAAGGCGCTGAGTTGCTGCTGCGTCTGCCTGATCGCCTCGCTCACCGTCACCCCAGCCAGGCGTAC
>NZ_JACARK010001316.1:0-2695 GCF_013386655.1 Pseudomonas sp. K5002
CCCTCGCGATAACCCTCGATGTCGATCCAACTGTTCAACACCCGGCTCAAGCGTTGATGCTCGGCGTGCAACTGCACCAGGCGTGTGTCGACGCCGGTGGCGCCCAGGCCGGCGGCCAGCCATTCATCAATGCGCGCCACCGCCTGGGCACTGCTCAAGGCAGGATCCAGTTGTTGCAGGCGCGCCGCCGGAGTGAGGCGTGCTTGCGCGTCGACGTTCTCGACGTGCAGGGGCAACAGCAACTGGCCGGGGTCGTCGGTGACCCTGACCGGGAAATACTCCGGATCGCCGCCGGTCCGGCCGATGCGCAGCTGTTCCTGGGGAATGCCCAGCGGCTTGTGCAGGTAGATTTCCGGCCCCACCAACGGCAGTAATTCCACATCAAGGCCCAATGGATTTTCCCGCAGGGTGCGTTGCGCAAAGGCCAGGATGTCGGCGCAGGCCCGGGCAGTCAGTCGGCAACCCCGCAGGTTGCTCTTGAGCATCAGCGTGTCGTGGCCGGTGAGCGCCTGGGCGGGCACCCGGGTGATAGCGCTGTGGCTCAGGTCCAGGCTTTCCAGGACTGGCAAGTCCAGGACACCCTCAGGCCATTCGGTGATTCCAGTGCGGCTGAGGTTCAAGTGGCGCAAGGCGTTGAGGCCACGCAGATCCAGGCTCGCGACACGGTTGTATTGCAAGTCCAGGGTTTCAAGAGCCGTCAGGCGGCTCAAGCGTTGCTGGATGGACGGGATGATGCTCAGTTGGTTGTGGGAAAGATCCAACTGGCGCAGGGCGGTGAAGTTGTCCAGGGCCGACGGCAGCTGTGCCAGGTTGCTGGCACTGAGGTTCAAGTCTTCAATGGCGTTGAATGCGCCGAGAAAGTCATTCAGCGCCTCAATCGAAACCCGGGTGCCGCTCAGGTTGACCTGTTTGACATGGGCGAACGCGGCCGCCGGCAACCCGGGCAAGTCGCCCAGCACGCCCCCCGACAGGTTCAGTGTGGCGGTCGGCAGGTTGGAGCGCGCCCACATGCCAGACGGCGCAAGCCGCGGCCCCAGGCCTTCACGCCAACTGTCCAGGAGCCGCTCGGCGGCGCGCTGGCGGTAAAAGACATCCACCTGCCGGCGGTCAACCCGCAACTCCCTGGCCGCCCACTCCTGCAGGTCCCGGCTTAGGGCGAGCTGTTCGTCGAGTACCTGGTGAGTGCGAGCCAGTATCTGTTCAGTGGTCAGACCCTGCTGCCGGAACTGAGAGACAACGTCTATGCCAAACCCCCAGTGCACATTTTTCAAGCGGTCCATCACGCCTTCACAGTAACCCTGCACCAGGGCTTGCTCATTGAGCAGGTGAGCCGGATTGCCCCGCACATGTTCATACACCGCCATGAATTCCCGGCGGTCAAACGCGGCCCACCGCAGGTTCAGGCCGCGCCACAATCGTTCATGCCCGATGAGCATCGACGGGGGTACCGAACGGATGTTTGTTCGCCACAGGTCGAGCCTCTCAAGGTGCTCAAGTGACGTCACCCCCTGTGGCCACTCCTGCACCGAGCCCTCCATGCGCAACGAGCGCAGGTGCGTGAGGGGGCTGACGTCCAGGTTTTGCGAAAGCCCCGCGACGGACAGGTTGCGCAAGCGCTCCATTGCCCCCAGGCGTTGAATGAAGGGGACCGAATAGGCCACGTCCCGACCATTCAACGTCAGTTGCTTGAGATCGACGAAGCGGTTCAGCCCGCCGACCAGTCCGGTGCCCGGCGTTGCGTCAAGAAACACCTCAAGGTGTCGCACCCGGGAAAACTGATCGGCAAGGCGCACGCCCTGATCACCCAACAAAAGCTCGGCATGTGCGCTCAGCGCCTGCACATGGGAAAAGTCTGCACTCAGGCGCGGAAGGTCCGTCACGCTGCCCAACGACAGAATGCTCTGGGGCGGCCGCTCGCGGTAAATGCCCTGGCGCCAGCAACCGATGATGTCAGCCGCTACCCGTTGTTGCTGGCTGGCCCCGCCCGCCTGCCCGGCAGCAGCGGCGGTCCATTGATCAAGTTCTGCCTGCAACAGGTCGAACTCACGCTGGCGGTTTCCCAACAGGGTGAAGATCTGTTGGACGCTTTCACCGGCCTGCAATCGGCTCAGGACAAACTCGCTGGCCTGCTCGACGCTCAGGTTGGGATAGAGCGCCTGCACCCTCGCCGTCAGCGATGCATCCACTTCAAAGCCTTTGCCCCGACCGCTCAACGGGTAACCCAGGACGCCCCCCGCCCCCGCCCCCGTCAACACGGGTCGCGAACGCGGTGCGCGCAGGCCGAGCACATCGGACATTTGGCTACGGCGGCGGGTGGCATAACCGGCCACCGCTTGTTGCAGTTCCCGGTCCAGGGTCGCCACGGGCATGTCCAGGCCAGGTCGGGCCGCAGCGGGGATCGCATGCACGACGGACTGGAAGAAATTACGCCGTCCGGTGGCCCGGCTGTTCAGCGCGACACCGCGCTCGTCGTAAGCCTGGAAGGTTTCGCCTTGCTTGACCAGGTACCTGCGCAGCGGCGCATCTTGCGGGCCAATGCTGTTCAGTAACGGCCCGTCGACAGCCTGAAAGCGCACTTCCAGGCGCAGATTGGTGGGCCAGCCCGGCAAGTGTTGCAGGCAATGCAGGACCAGGCGGTCAGTGTCGGCACCGGCGTCGGCCTGACGATGCAGCCCCGCCAGGGCACGGCTCAGGC
>NZ_JACARK010001317.1:0-926 GCF_013386655.1 Pseudomonas sp. K5002
GCCAGCATGGTGCTGGACAGCGGCGGCTTCGCCAACGCCTACCAATGCGGGATTCGCCAGGGCGGCGCGCTGGAGCTCAAGCAAGCCACCTGGGCGTTTCGCCAGGCCAAGGAAAGCCCGGCGGCACTGGCGGACCCGAAGATCCTCGAAGCCCTCGAACAGGAAGACATCCACCAGTGGTTCAAGCGCATGCCGTGGCAAGCTGGGCAATCGCCCCTGCGGCATGTGCCGGAGTACGAAGCCTATCTGCTGGAGCAGTGGGCCCAGGGCGACTTCGGCCCGTACTGGCAAGCGCCGGGCATCTACGCCGAGGGGCATTACCACGATCTGCCGGATATCCCGGTGCTGTTCATGTCCAGTTGGTACGACGCCTATGTCAGCTCGACCCTCGCCAACTACGCGGCGTTTTGCGCCGGCAGTACGGCGCAGCATCAGTTGATCATGGGCCCCTGGCTGCATGGTGATCGCAATATCACTCACAGTGGCGATGCGGAATTTGGTGCGCCAGCGGCTTTCGACGGGCAGGTGGCGAAAGACTGGCTGAGCTGCCGCCTGGACTGGTTTGAACGCACCCTCAAGGGTTCGCCGCTGCCCGCCCCCGCGGCGGTGAAGGTGTTCTTGATGGGCGGTGGCACCGGTGAGCGCGATCAACAGGGGCGCTTGCAACATGGCGGGCACTGGATCGACAGTCATCAATGGCCGCTACCGGATAGCCGGCAACTCACCCTGCACCTCACCGCACAACGCCACCTGCAACCTGAACCGCCGACCACCGAGGGCCAGCTCAGCTACTGCGCCGACCCGGCCGATCCGGTGCCGACCATCGGTGGCGCCCTGACCTCCGGCGCGCCGATTTTTGTCGGCGGCGCTTTCGACCAACGCGAGCGGTCGGACTTCTTCGGTACCCGTGGCGACCAGCGCCCCCT
>NZ_JACARK010001318.1:0-612 GCF_013386655.1 Pseudomonas sp. K5002
GGTAATTTTGCCGGGCGTATCGAGCAGCGTTTCAACTCCGGCGGCCGTGGCTGGCGCAGCCATGGCGTTACCGCCTGGGTGATTGCGGTGGTGCCGCTGACCCTGCTGGCCACGGCCCTCTCGTGGGCGCCTTACATCGGTTGGGTCCTGGAAATCCTCGCGCTGTATTGCGCCCTCGGCATGCGCAGCCTCGGCGAACACGTGCTGCCGGTGGCGCAAGCGTTACGCAGTGATGATCTGGACGAGGCCCGCAAGCGTGTCAGCTATCTGGTGAGCCGCCAGACCAGCGAGCTGGATCGCACCGAAGTCGCCCGTGCAGCCACCGAATCGGTGCTGGAAAACGGCAGCGACGCGGTATTTGCCGCCTTGTTCTGGTTTGTGGTCGCTGGCGTGCCCGGCGTGGTGCTCTATCGCCTGAGCAACACCCTGGATGCCATGTGGGGCTATCGCAATGAACGCTTTGAGCGTTTCGGCTGGGCCGCAGCAAAGATCGATGACGTGCTCAACTACATTCCGGCGCGCCTGGTGGCGTTGACCTACGCGCTGCTGGGCAAAACCCGCCTGGCCCTCAAATGCTGGCGCACCCAGGGCCCGACCTGGGACAGCCCCAAC
>NZ_JACARK010000134.1:0-421 GCF_013386655.1 Pseudomonas sp. K5002
CCACCTTGTCGCCGCGATTGACGCCCTGGGCCAGGAGGAAGTTGGCGAAGCGTGCGGCCTGGTCTTGCAGTTGGGTGAAGGTGGACGTGGCGCTGCGGCCGTCCTTGCCCTCCCAGAACAGTGCGATGCGGCCAGGTAATGCGTGGCGGTCGCAGCATTCGACGCAGGCGTTGAGGGCCTGCAGGTTGCCCGACAAGGCAGCGTCGACGGTGTGTTGGTAGTTGAACTGGGTGGTGGCAGCCGAGTAATCACGCATCGCTTCAAATCCCTGTGTGTTTTTTATTTTCAGGATGGGTACGTAGACCGGTGAAATAGTCGCTCTAGAGCGGTGGGTGGGCAATGGTCAAAGCTTTCAACTTGGTTGACTGGTTTGGCCAATGGGGGGGCGCTGTTTGGTGTGTGTGAGTGTTGAAGAGCAAAA
>NZ_JACARK010000134.1:428-21405 GCF_013386655.1 Pseudomonas sp. K5002
GATCTGCTTTCGCTCTGGTCACCGAAAAAACGGATATGTACTTAATCCCGATAGACCCCACCAATCACCCGGTCAGCCCAAGCAATTGGACGCAACGCAAACATGCTTCTAACCTGACAGCCTGCGCCACCCAAGAAGCCCGCCCATGATCGTCCGTCCCAAACCCAACCTGCTCGGCATCCTGTTCTCCCTCAAGGGCTCGATCGCCAAACGCATTGCGCTGCGCAGCCTGCTGGTCACCCTCCTGGCCTCAGTCATCGTGCTGGTAGAAACCCTGCACCCGGCCTACTTTTCCAAGGTCAACGCCACACCCTTCACACTGCTGGGGCTGTCACTGTCCATCTTCATGAGCTTTCGCAACAACGCCTGCTACGACCGCTGGTGGGAAGGCCGCAAACAACTGGGCCAGATGATCATCGAGATCCGCTCACTGATCCGCGAAACCCAGGTCCTCAACCCTGCCGAACGCAAACACGTCCTGCGCAGCCTGTGCGGTTTCGCCCATGGCCTGATCGCCCGCCTGCGCCTGGAAGACGAAAGCCAGGCGATCAAACCGTGGGCCAACCCAGAACCCGGCCACCCGAACCTGCCCGACAGCATCCTGCAAGACCTCGGCGCCCGCTGCTCGAACCTCGCCGAACAGGGCCACATCAGCGACTGGCGCTACACCCAACTGGAAACCCGGCTGTACGGCCTGAGCCAGGTCCAGGCCTCCTGTGAGCGGATCAAACACACCCCGCTGCCCTTCCCCTACACCTTGCTGCTGCACCGCACCATCTACCTGTTCTGTATCCTGCTGCCCTTCGCCATGGCCGAGCCGCTGGGCTGGCTGACCCCGGTGTTCACCGCCATCGTCAGCTACACCTTCTTCGGCCTGGACGAAATCGGCGACGACCTCGAAGACCCGTTCGGCTTCGACGAAAACGACCTACCCTGCAACGCCATCGTGCGCACCCTGGAGCGCGAGATTCTCGCCGCCCTCGGCGAAACCACGCTGCCGCCGGCCCTTGAGCCGATTGAGTTCGTGCTGACGTGATGCGGGTTTGACACTCGCGATAACCTGACCGAAGCTGATGGCTTTGCACTAGCTGCCCAGCTTTCGGACGCCTGCATGTCAAAGTCACGCCGTTACTCTATCGTCGGCCTGTGCGCCCTGTTGTTTATTGTGCTGATCACCTGGTATTTCACCCGCACCACGCCGGTGGTGGTGCCCCCGGCCATCGCCCATGGTTACGCCAAGGCCTTGAAACAGGCGCACAACGGTGAACCCGGCGCTGCCCGGGTGCTGTATCAACAGTTGGGCCGCCCGGACCTCTCCGATGTGCGCCGCGCCGCCCTGCATGCCGAACTGCCCAACTACCCCAGCCCCCAGGCCCTCAAGCTGGCGGACAAGGATCTGGCCAACGACGCGCCAATGGTGCGCGAGGCGGCGATTCACAGCATTGTCGGCCTGGTGCCCAGCGGTCAGCGCACGCTGTTGCTCGGGCCACTGCTGGATGACCCCGAGCAAAGCGTCAGGTTTGCCGCGGCCAATGCCTTGCTCGGGCTGTCCCCGGATACCCTGGGCCTGTACTTCGGCCCGTTGCAGCAAGTGCTCGACGAATACGTAAAGCTGCTCAAGGGCCAATCCGAAAGCCCCGAAGGCTGGATCCAGCTGGCACGCCTGTACATTCACAGCGCGCTGCTGCCCGACGCACAAAACGCCCTGGAGCAGGCGATGCGCCTGCAACCGGACAACCTGCAAGCCGTGGTCGCGCAAATTGAACTGCTGGACAAGCAGGGCAAGGTCGACGAGTCCCGCCAACTCCTGGCCAAACAGTTGCAGGCCCACCCCGATTCGGCCTACCTGCAACATGCCCTGGGCATGTGGCTGCTGCACCATGGCGAGCGCGCCTTTGCCCTGCTCAGCCTGTCCCGAGCGGTGGAGCTCGAACCGAACAACCAGGATTACCGCTACGACCTGGCCACCACCCTGCACGCCCAGCAGGAACTGGAGGCCGCCCAGCGCCAGCTGGAAGAAATCATCCAGCGCAACCCGGCCAATCGCAAAGCCAGGGTGCTGCTGGTCAATTACTGGAAGGAAACCGGCCAGTTGCAGAATGTGCAGGTGCTGCTGGCACAGCTTGAACAGCAGAATCCGGACGACCCGGCGCTGCAACAGGGCCTGTAAAAGCGGTATTTGATACAAAACGTTGAACCGCCACACGGCGGCAAGGTCAAGTAAATATGGCGCGCCCCAGACGGCGCTGCCGACTACTTATTTGTGACCCGAGGGCACTTCTTGTCTACATCCAAAGAGCTGTTCACAGCAAAGGCGGCCACCGGTATTGAAGGTCTGGACGACATTCTTGCCGGAGGGCTTTCCCGTAGCCATTTGTTCCTGCTGGAAGGTGAACCCGGCACCGGTAAAACCACCGTGGCCCTGCATTTCCTCCAGGCCGGCGCAAAAAACGGCGAACGTTCGCTGTACATCACCCTGTCGGAAACCGAGCGCGAGTTGCGCCAGGGTGCCAAGTCCCATGGTTGGGACCTGGACGAACACATTCACATCTTTGAACTGACTCCCCCCGAAAGCCTGCTCAATGCCGAGCACCAGCAAAGCCTCCTGTATTCCTCGGACCTTGAGCTGGGCGAAGCCACCCGGCAGATCTTCGAAGTGGTGGAACGGGTCAAACCTACCCGCGTCGTGATCGACAGCCTTTCGGAAATCCGCCTGCTGGCGCAAAGCTCCCTGCGCTATCGCCGGCAGATCCTGGCGATCAAGCACTACTTCGTGCGCTACGACGCCACCGTGCTGCTGCTGGACGACCTGACCACCGAGTCCCTCGACAAGACCGTACACAGCGTGGCCCACGGTGTGATTCGCCTGGAAGAACTGACCCCCAACTACGGTGCCGAGCGCCGCCGCGTGCGGATCGTGAAATACCGTGGGCAGAAATACCGCGGCGGTTTTCACGACTTCACCATCATGGAAGACGGCGTACATGTGTTCCCGCGCCTGGTGGCAGCCGAGCACCGTGGCGGCTACAACCGCCAGACCCTCACCAGCGGCATCCGCGAGATGGATGCTCTGTTGGGCGGCGGGATCGAGACCGGTTCCAGCACCTTGATCCTGGGCCCGGCCGGTACCGGCAAATCGCTGATCTCGATGATCTTTGCCGCGGCAGCCGTCTCCCGGGGCGAAAAAGCCGCGCTGTTCATTTTTGACGAAGAGCTGGGCCTGCTGTTCGAGCGCATGAAGAACATGGGCATCGACCTGGAGGCCCTGCAAGGCACCGGCAACCTGCTGATCGAACAGGTGGACGCCGCCGAGTTGTCCCCCGGCGAGTTCTCCCATCGGGTGCGCCGCTGTGTGGACGAACGCGGGATCAAGACCGTGGTGATCGACAGCGTCAATGGCTATCAGGCCGCGATGCCGGAAGAGAACGCGTTGATCCTGCACATGCACGAACTGCTGCTGTACCTCAACCGCCGTGGCGCTGCGACCTTCATGACCGTCGCCCAGCACGGGCTGGTGGGGGACATGCAGGCGCCGGTGGACATTACCTATCTGGCCGACACCGTGATCCTGCTGCGTTACTTCGAAGCGCTGGGCAAGGTGCGGCGCGCTATTTCGATCATCAAGAAACGCACCGGCAGCCACGAATCGACCATTCGCGAATACCGCATCGGCAGTCGTGGCATGACCATCGGCGAACCGCTTGATGCGTTCCAGGGTGTATTGCGCGGCGTACCGACCTACATGGGCACCGACAACCCGCTGCTCAAGGATGAAAGTTCATGAGTGGCCTGCCGGCCATTTTCGAACGGGCGATTATTCTGGCGCCCCTGGGTCGCGACAGCTCCCTGGCGTTGATGATGCTCAATGAGGCTGGTTTCAACGGCATCATCGCCAGCCATTTGCAGATGCTCTGCGAGGAGCTGGAGCACGGTGCCGGCTTGCTGGTCATTGCTGCCGAAGCCCTGCGCGGTATCGACCTGGAACCGCTGCTCACGTACCTGCATCAGCAACCGGCGTGGTCAGACCTGCCGATTGTGCTGATGACGCACCACGGCGGCAGCGAACAGAATGGCTCGTCGCACCTGAGCACCTTGCTGGGCAACGTGACGTTCCTGGAGCGCCCGTTCCACCCGATCACCCTGATCAGCCTCGTGACCACGGCGCTGCGCGGACGTCGTCGGCAATACGAGGCCCGCGACCGGCTGATCGACCTGAGCCAGAGCGAACAGCGCCTGCAAAGCACCCTGGAAACCCTTGAGCAACAGGTGGAAGAACGCACGGCGCAGTTGCGCAATAACGAAGAAGCGTTGCGCCAGTCACAGAAAATGGAAGCCGTCGGCCAATTGACCGGCGGCATCGCCCATGACTTCAACAACATGCTGACCGGCATCATCGGCAGCCTGGAACTGCTGCGCAGGCGCGTGGCTCGGGGCCGCACCGAAGACCTCGACAGCCTGATCGACCTGGGTGTCACTTCAGCCAACCGCGCGGCCGCCCTGACCCACCGCTTGCTGGCGTTTTCCCGTCGCCAGTCGCTGGATTCAAAACCGGTACAGATCAATCAATTGGTGAGTTCGATGGGTGAGCTGCTGCAACGCAGCCTGAATGAAAGCATTGCCCTGGATATCCGCCTGACCGAGCAACTCTGGACCGCCGAAGCCGACCCCAACCAGCTGGAAAGCGCCCTGCTCAACCTCGCCATCAATGCCCGGGATGCGATGCCCAACGGCGGCAAACTGGTGGTGGAAACCACCAACCGCCACTTGGACAGTGTGTTTACCGCAGCCTACGGCACCCTCACCCCTGGCGACTATGTGGAACTGAGCGTCAGCGACACCGGCTGCGGCATGCCCGAGAGCGTGATCAGCCGTGCATTTGACCCGTTCTTCACCACCAAACCCATCGGCCAGGGCACCGGGCTGGGGTTGTCGATGATCTACGGGTTTGCGCGCCAATCCCACGGGCATGTGTCGATCCACAGTGTGGTGGGCCAAGGCACCACCGTCAGCCTGTTCCTGCCGAGGTATGTCGGCGAGGTCATTGCAGATGAACCGCTCAACCCGGCATTGCTGCCGTTCGCCAATGCCGGCGAGACCGTGCTGATCGTCGAGGACGACCCGGCCGTGCGGGTGCTGGTCAGCGCCGTGCTGAGTGAACTGGGCTATGCCTTCGTCGAAGCCGGTGATGCCGACAGTGCCATGCCGATCATCGAGTCCAGCCAGCGCATTGACCTGCTGATCAGCGACGTTGGCCTGCCCGGCATGAACGGCCGGCAACTGGCGGAGATCGGCCGGCAGGTGCGGCCCGAGTTGAAGGTGTTGTTTATTACCGGCTATGCAGAGCATGCGGCTGTACGGGGCGGTTTTCTGGACCCGGGCATGCAGATGATCACCAAGCCGTTCACCTTTGATCTGTTGACGGCAAAGGTGAGGGAGATGATCAAGGCTTGAAGAGGGAGTGTGCTCCCTCTTCTCAAGACGTTAAGCCAACAGCCGCTGGATATGTTCCTGCAACGTATCCAGGTCAAACGGTTTGGCCAGGATCGGCGCATTGCGCGTGATCGGGCTGTTGCAGTCGAGAATCTCCTGCGGGTAACCGCTGATGAAGATCACTTTCAATTCCGGTCGCAGCTTGATCGCAGGCTCGGCGATCTGCACCCCGGAAATTCCGCCAGGCAGGCGGTAGTCGGTCACCATCAGGTCCAGGTGCGGCTTGGTGGCCAGGATTTCAAACGCCTGCTCACCGTCAATCGCCTTCAACACCCGATACCCCAGGCCCGCCAGGTACTCGCCCAACACAAACATAATCGATTCGTCATCTTCGACGATCAGTACAACATCTTGTGCATCTTCACTCATGGGAAGCCTTTGTCCGGTCAATTGCTGCTGATACGACCATGGGGTCACGCAGAGGTTGCGTCGGATTTGCGATTGATTTCATGCCCCGGCCTCCAGGGGCAGGCAGACGCGGAACAGCGCGCCCTCGCCTATCCGGCTTTCCACTTCAATGGTCCCGCCGTGGGCCGCGATAATCTGCTCGGAGATAAACAACCCCAGGCCCAGGCCCGCCACGGCATGGTTGGCCGACACGCGCTCGAACTGTTGGAAAATACGCTTCTGGTTGTCTTCGCTGATGCCGATCCCGTGGTCACGTACTTCTACCCGCGCTTCGCCATGCTCGGCGTACACCCGCACTTCCACCGGGCTCTTGGCCCCGTAGCGCAAGGCGTTGGTCAACAGGTTGGACACCACCTGCTCGATACGGAATTCATCCCAGTTGCCTACCACCGGCCCTTCCTGGACCCAGGCCACCGAAGACTCCGCCGCCGCCACCTGCGGCGCAAAATTTTCCAGCAGGTTGTGCACCAGTTGCGTGAGGTCAAAGCGACCGGGGCGGATCGACAGCTTGCCCGTGCGAATGCGCGACACGTCGAGCATGTCTTCGATCAGGCGGATCAGGCTCTGGATCTGTCGCTCATCGCGGTCGACCATGGCATGCATCTTGTCCAGGGTAAACGCTGCGGCGTTGTCCCGGGCAAGGTGCATCTTGCGCAGCTGGGTTTCCAGGATCAGCCCGTTGAGGGGCGTGCGCACTTCGTGGGCGACGATCGACATGAAGTCATCGCGCATGCGCACGGCCTGCTCCAGTTCGGCCTGGGTGGCCTGCAAGCGCGTGAGCAAGGCTTCCTGCTCGCGCCGGCTTTGCTCCAGGGCTTCAACCTGCTGCTTCATCGCCTTGCTCTGGCGGTACAGGTCAACGAATACGTTGACCTTGCTCTTGACCGCGTGGATATCCAGCGGCTTGTGCAGGAAATCCACGGCGCCGCTTTCGTAGCCCTTGAACGCATAGTTGAGCTCACGGCCGGCAGCGCTGACAAACACGATGGGAATGTTCTTGGTCTTTTCGGTGCCGCGCATCAGCTCGGCCAGCTCGAAGCCGTTCATGCCCGGCATCTGCACGTCGAGAATGGCCATGGCGAACTCGTGCTCCAGCAGCAACGACAAGGCCTCGTCGGCGCTCAATGCCTTATAGACCTGGCGGTCCTCGCGCTTGATCAGCGCTTCAAGGGCCAGCAGGTTTTCCGGCAGATCGTCGACGATCAGCAGTTTGGCCTGGACAGTACTTAACATGGGGAGGATTCCAGGGAAGCCAGCAAGGTGCCGATGCGGCTCAAGGTGAGGATATGGTCAGGTTCATGCAGCGCCAGGGCGGCCCGGGGCATCACGGCGACGCGGGCCTCCAAAGGGTCCTGCACCACCGTGGTACCGCCGCTCTGCTTGACGTGGGCCAGGCCCCGGGCGCCGTCCTGGTTGGCCCCCGTCAGCAAAATCGCCAGCAACCCCTTGCCGTAGACATCGGCGGCTGAATCAAACAGGTAGTCGATTGCCGGGCGGGAATGGTGCACGCGGTCCTCCTGGCTCAGTGACAGGCTGCGGTCGTGCTCCACCGACAGGTGATAACCGGGGCCGGCAAAATACAGGGTGCCGGGCTGGATCACTTCCTTGTCGCGGGCCTCCACTACCTTCATCGATACGCGTCGGTCAAACACTTCCGCCAACTGGCTGCGGCGCTCGTCGGGCAAATGCAGCACGGTAATGATCGGCAGGCCGAAGCTCGCCGGCAGCTCGCCAAAAATGCTCAGCAATGCCTCGACACCGCCCGCGGAAGCGCCGATCACAATGGCCTCGATCCCGGATACCGGGCTGGCAGTAGCTTCATTCATAATTTTCGGTAGATCCGTTCTTGCTTGACCAGGGGTTCGAACTGTTTGCTGTAGGCGGAAAAGTCCAGGGTTTCCTTGCTGCCCAGCACCAGGAAGCCGCGGTGACACAGCGACTCATGGAACAGTCCAAAAGCCCGATCCTGCAACTTTTTATTGAAGTAAATCAATACGTTGCGACAGGAAATTAATTGAGTTTCGGAAAACACGCTATCGGTCGCCAGGCTGTGATCGGCAAACGTCACGTTCTCCCGCAGGGTCTTGTCGAAGATCGCATGATCGTAAGCCGCCGTGTAGTAATCGGCAAACGAACGCTGGCCACCGGCCTGTTGGTAGTTGTGGGTATAGGCGCGGATGTTCTCGAGGGAAAAGATCCCCTGCTTGGCTTTTTCCAGGGACCGGGGATTGATGTCGGTGGCGTAGATGATGGTGCGTTCCAGCAGGCCTTCCTCACGCAACAGGATGGCCATGGAATACACCTCCTCCCCGGTACTGCAGCCCGCGATCCAGATCTTGATCGACGGGTAGGTCTTGAGCAGCGGCACCACTTCCTTGCGAATCGCCAGGAAGTGCGAGGGGTCGCGAAACATTTCGCTGACCGGAATCGTCAGGAACTGCAGCAACTGCATGAACGCCGTCGGGTCATGCAGCACCCGTTCCTGCAAGGCCGAGATGGTGGCGCAGTCGAACTGACGCAACGCATGGGCCACGCGGCGTTTGACCGAAGCGCCGGAGTAGTCGCGAAAGTCGTAGCTGTACTTGAGGTAAATCGCCTCAATCAACAAGCGCAGTTCGATGTCAGTGCTTCGTTCCAATTAAATCCGTTCCATCTTGGGTAGCCACACGCGAATCAATGAAAACAACCGGTCCAGGTCGATGGGCTTGGCCAGGTAATCGTTGGAGCCTGCCGCCAGGCAGCGCTCCTGATCGTCCTTCATGGCCTTGGCCGTCACCGCGATGATCGGCAGCTTGCGCCAGCGCGGGTCCTGGCGGATCAAGGCGGTGGCCTCGTACCCGTCCATCTCCGGCATCATCACGTCCATCAGTACCAGGTCGATGTCATCGACTTCATTGAGTTTCTCGATCGCCTCGCGGCCATTACGGCCGATCACGACAATCGCGCCCTTGTGCTCCAGGGCACTGGTCAGGGCGAAGATATTGCGTACATCGTCATCCACCAGCAGGATCTTGCGGCCCTCGAACACCTTGTCGCGGCTGCGGGCAGTCCTGAGCATTGTCTGGCGTTCATGGGACAACTGCGATTCGACTTTGTGCAGAAAGAGTGTCACCTCGTCCAGCAGGCGCTCGGGGGAACGCGCGCCCTTGATGATGATCGAGCGCGAATACTTGCGCAGTTCGGCCTCTTCATCGCGGGTCAGGTTGCGCCCGGTGTAGACGATCACCGGCGGGAACGAGCAGATGTCCTCGATGGACATGCGCTTGAGCAGCTCGTTGCCGAGCATGTCCGGCAGCTTGAGGTCGATGATCATGCAGTCGTAGATGTGGGTGCGCAGCAGGTCCAAGGCCTCCTGGGCGAAGCCTACGGCGGTGATCTCGATATCATCGTCGCCGATCAGGCGGGCAATGCTGTCTCGCTGAAGGTCATCGTCTTCCACCAGCAGCACACGCTTGACCTTCTGCGTCAGCTTGGCTTCCAGGCGGGCGAACACATCCTTGAGCTCTTCGCGGGTGGTCGGCTTGACTGCATAGCCCACGGCGCCCATGTGCATGGCGGCTTCGACGCGGTCCTCCACGGAAATCACGTGCACCGGGATATGGCGGGTCCCGGCATGTTCCTTGAGCCGTTGCAGCACGGTCAGGCCGGAATGGTCCGGCAGGCGCATGTCCAGCAGGATCGCGTCGGGAATGTACTGTTCCGCCAGGGCGTAGCCTTCGTCTGCGCCATGGGCCACCAGGCAGTGGTAACCCAGTTCATGGGCGAGGTCGAAGAGGATGCGGGCAAAGTTGGGCTCATCTTCCACCACCAGGATGCAACGCGTGGCGAACGGAGCCTTGTCGCGGTCATCGATAAAGCGCGGGATCTGCGCTTCGTGGGCGATCGGCATCGGCGACACCTTGATCGGCGCCGGTGCAGGCACAGGGACTACCGCGCGCGGCTGTTCCAGCGCCGGGGTGTCTTCGTCACGCTCTACATAGTGCTCAGGCACCACCAGGGTAAAGATACTGCCCTGGCCAGGTTCGCTGGTGACGCTGATATAGCCGCCCAGCAGGTTCGCCAGGTCCCGGGAAATCGACAGGCCCAGGCCGGTGCCGCCGTAACGACGGTTAGTGGTGCCATCGGCCTGGCGGAACGCCTCGAAGATGCTTTCCTGCTGGTCCGGAGCGATGCCAATCCCCGAGTCGCGTACGGTAAAGGCGATGCCCTCCCCCGGTGCCCGGGATACCGACAGGCTGACCTCACCTTTCTCGGTGAACTTGATGGCGTTGGACAGCAGGTTCTTCAGAATCTGCTCCAGGCGCTGGCGGTCGGTGAACAGCATGTGTGGCGAGCCTTCCTGCACCTCCACCTGGAACCCGAGCTTGCGGTCGTCCGCCAGCGGCTCGAACATGCCGCGCAGCCCATCCACCAGGCGCGCAACGCTGGTGTTCTCCGGGCGCATTTCCAGCTTACCGGCTTCGACCTTGGAGATATCGAGGATGTCATTGATCAGGTTGAGCAAGTCGTTACCGGCCGAGTAGATCGACTCGGCGAACTTGACCTGTTCGGCGCTGAGGTTTTCCTGGGGGTTCTCCGCCAGCAACTTGGCCAGGATCAACGAGCTGTTCAGCGGCGTGCGCAGCTCGTGGGACATGTTGGCGAGGAATTCGGACTTGTACTTGCTGGAGCGCTGCAACTCGTCGGCACGCTCTTCCAGCTCGATCTGTACGCGGTTGAGCTGGACGTTCTTCTGGTCCATGGCATCGCGCTGCTCGGCCAGGGTCTGGGTCTGTTCGGCCAATTGTTCGTTGGTCTGCTCCAGCTCCGCCTGTTGGGTTTCCAGGTGGGCCTGGGACTCCTTGAGGATGCGCGACTGTTCTTCCAGCTCTTCGTTGGCGGTCTTGAGCTCTTCCTGCTGCACTTGCAGCTCTTCATTGAGCTGCTGGGTTTCGGCCAGCACTTCCTGCAGGCGCTGGCGATAACGCGCGGCTTCGATGGAGGTGCCGATGTTGTCGGCAATCAACTCCAGCAGTTCGACATCACGGTCATCGAGTGCACGCAGGAAACCCAGTTCGATCACCCCGTTGACCCGGCCATCATCGCTGGTCGGTACCACCAGCACGCTGCGGGTCGAACCTTCGCCGAGGCCGGAACTGACCTTGAAGTAATCCACCGGCACATCGTCCAGGCGAATCAGGCGGTCCTGCCGGGCCGATTGGCCGACGATGCCTTCGTCGTTGTAGATCGACTGTTCCTGCTGCTCCTGCTCGCGGGAGAAGCCATAGGTCGCCACGCGTGTGAGGCCGCCGTGCTCTTCACGCACGTACAACGCCGCCACCGCCGAGCCCATGTACTGGGCAAAGAACTGCAAAATGTTGCGCCCCAGCAGGTTCAGCGTCAGTTGGCCAAGGACCTGCTCGGCCAGCTCGGTCTGGCCGTTGCGCAACCAGGCTTGCTGCTCGAGGCGCTTGGCGATCCTCTGCTGCGACATCAGGTTTTCGCTGTAACTCTTTGAAAGTTCTAGAAGATTCTTTCGGCCGACATACGCCAGGAAGCCACTCAGGCCGAGCACAAACACCAGGTACAAGGTGACGCTGATGATCGTGGTGCGGGTAACGTCTTCATTGCGGGTGATGCGGAACTGTTGCTCCATCGCCACCGCCCGGTCGTACTCCTTGCGAATCTCGTCCGTCAGGCTCTTGCCACGCCCGGCTTTCACGGCGGTGCGGTAATCGCCGTTTTGCCGCTGCATGTCAATCATCGACTGGGCGTAGGTGTTCCACGCCTGTTGCAACGATTCCAGACGCTTGAGCCGGTCCACCTGCTCCGGATTGTCCGCCACCAGTGCCTGCAAGTTGCGCAAGTCGGAAATGATCCGCGGCTTGGCCACTTCGTACGGGTCGAGGAAATGCTCGTCACCGGTAATCAGGAAGCCGCGCATGCCGGTTTCCAGGTCCACGGTCAGTTTCGAGGTTTCGTTGAGATTGTTGATTACCCGGTCGGTGTGTTCGACCCATTGGATCACCGACAACAGGTAGGTGATCAGAACGACGAAAAACACCGCGCTGAGCACGCCAACGCCCAACGGCAGTGCCACGTTGCGGCCCAGCAATTTACGGAAGCTTTTCTCATCGACAGACGACGCGGGAGTCATGGGCATGCCTTGGCCAATACGGAAAAACGAGGAGTTTGCCCCAAAGTTGCGCCTGAGCGCTATTTTTCTGCTACCCGTAGCGACATGGATTACATAACCCATTGATAAATAGCCGAATGGATGTGTTTTTAACACTCGGCAATTGACTTTCCTTCTTACATGGGAACCGAAGTGAGCCTGGAACGTTGTGTGTGGGCCGCCCCACCCAAAGGGGTGCCGTGGGGAACAGGGAACCTCCCCGGAAAAGGCGCGTATCTCCTAATAAAACAGGTACCCACCGATGCAAAATGTCAGCCACCTCTCCGTGCAACAGCCTGCGCCCCAATTCTCTTCCTCCCCTGCTTCCGGGGCATCGTCCCTGAGCCCCCAGCCAGCCACGCCCCCTGCCGTTGCAGCAGCGCCAGCATCAGCCGCCAGCCGCTCCGATGTGCTGAAACAGCCCATGGCCGACCGGCAGAACTGGCAGAACCTGCTGGACGCCATCAACCTCGCAGCCCCGGCCCTGCAAGACTACGACACCGCCCCCTATGTACAGTCCGTCCTGAAGCTCACACAAATGGCCATTCATCCGGACTCGTCCCATCACAACACCCTGGACATGGGGACCAGGGTCAACCAAAGCCTGGAGGCATTCCTGAATGCCAACGGGGTGCCTCTGCCAACCTCCAAGGCCGAGTTGCTCAAGCTGAAACTGGAAGCGACCGTCAGGATCGCCGCCCACCCTTTCGGTGACCTGGGCGGTGCCTTGTCCTGGCCTGCACCGCTGGACCAGAACCAGCAAACTCAGTTGCGCCTGCTTGCGATGAACCACGCCCACCACCTCGGCGATCAGCCGCAAGTCACGCAGACAAAGAGCGTCCTGGACTTTCTCGCGTACCAGAATCCCATTCCTGTGGCCGCCTTGAACGACCCGGCGAAGATCCTCGAGTTTCTTTTAAGCTCGCCCGAAGGCCAACTGATGGGCCAGGCCCTGCAGCGCGGGCTCAATGGTATCGAGACCAAGAACAGCCATTACGACTACCTGCTGGCCGCCATCAGTGCACAGATGGATCCCGAGTCAGTCCAGGCGCCTCAACGGAACAAACTGGCCGGTTTCGACGTGGCCAGTGAAGAACATTGGGGCAAGCCGGCCTCTGCCATCGTCAACGGGCTGAGCGCACACCTGTCGAGCGAGGGCAGAACGAGCCCCGAGATGGCCCAGGCGGGTGCTTACGTATTGCTGGCAAGAACAGCCCCGGAGTTCCTGATCAAAGACATCCCGGCCAGCGTGACCTATGGCAGCCCGGCCTGGGTCAACCTGGCGGTTGCGGCGGCGTCGATTGAAGCGCAGTCGCCGGGCTCGGTACCGAACATGACTTTCGCCCAAGTGATGCTCAAGGCCGAAAGCGCTGCACTCGCCGAGCCCGCCGTGACCCAAAGCGCACAGAGGGCAGCGCTGATTGATTGGGCCGTGGCCAACGGCGTTATCAGCAAACAACCCAACGATGCCTACAGCCCCGACCAGCTGGAAGCGATACGCGTCGAGTTCACTCAGCAGGTGGATGAACGCATGAAGGCCTCCACCCTGCTGGAGACCGATATCCCGAGCCGCAAGGCCATTGCACTGGCCCAGCTCAAAGAGCGATTTGGCGAGGATGTGCCGTTTGAAAAAAAGGCCCTGACGGTGAAGGACACCCGCCAACAACAGTTTGGCGTGCCGCTCTACGACCCAAACCGCGCACCTGCGGGACTGCATTCGTTGCTGGACATCGCCATGAGTGGCTTGGGCGATTACACCTGGGAATCCAAGGATCCAGACATCACCCAGGCACTGGAAGGCCAGTCGCTCAAGTTCGACGTAAACGCGACATTTCAAAAGCAGTTTGAAGCGTCGATCAAGTCGCTGAACGACGGGGTTGCCACCACCGTAAAGCACCTGATCGCCAGCCTGCCGCTGGAAGATCGAAAAAACATCGAGCAGGGCAACCTCACTTTTTACCAGCCCTCTGTTTATCAATTGGGCCCAAACCTGGTCACCTCGCTTTTCAAACCGATTAAAAATGAGCTGCTGATACAGGTAGAGGGTGGCACGGAACCTGTTACCTATAGGCTGGACATAAAAAACGGCAGCATCAAAAAAGTAACGCCCCAGGATTTCTCTGCGAGTACCTGGGAACTGGCGATCGAGGAAAACAGAATAAAAAAATTCGACGCTTCAGAGGCCACTGAGCCCGAGCGCTCAGCCAGTACAGACACGAACCCACTGCCTCCCAACAGCTTTGCCACCGCCCGTACCCAGTACATCGCGGAGGCATTTGTCGAAAACCTCGACCTGGGCAACGAGGATGTCGTCAAGCAAGCCAAAGGCGCCACGACCTACGACAAGCAAATGGAAACCGAGCTGAAGGTGACCCATTTCTTCCTCGACCTCATTCCCTTCAAGTCAGCGATTGCCAACTTTACCAAGGGTAATTACCTGGAGGGGGCGATTGACCTCCAGTTGGACCTGCTGGGCTTTGTCAGCCTGGGTTCGTCCAAAGCGGCACAGGCGGGCACAAAAGCCCTCAGTGCAGGCGCCAAGGCGCTGAATGTTGCCAAAAAGATCGGTGTCGCCACCATCGGCGCCTTGAACCCGGTGGGCGGCTTGGGCGATTTGCTTCTGGGAGGCGCAGGACTGATTAACCGGGGCGGCAAGTTTGTAGTCGAAAAAAGCATTAACGGGCTAAACAAACTCAAGGGGGCAGCCGGCAGCCATGACCTGTTGAAAGCCGCCGGCAAGGAGCATGGCGTCGCGGCAATCGGCACCATCAAGCTGGCGGATCAAACCGTCGAAGCCTCCGCTGTATTGAACAAGGGCGAATGGTACGCGTACGACGCCCTCAAGAAACAACCCTATGGCCCACCGTTGAAGGGGTTCACGCCACAGACCGTGTCGATCCAGGACAACGTTGAAAGCTTCTGGGAGTACTTTGTCGGAGGGCCGGCCACCAAGGCGCAAAACACACCCTCCAAGCAATTATCCAACTCATTCAAGGCTACGCAGGAACACGCCAGAACAACGAGCCACGATGCGTATATGCGTGGCTATAACAACGGGATAGTGGATGACATCCCGGGCTACTCGGGCTCCATGGATATCGCAGAGCTCATGGAACTGGCACTTAAGCCGAATCGAAGCCCCGAAGAAATCGGCGCCCTGGCACAGTCAATAGGCAAAAAGCGATCAGAAGTCGGCCTTAAAAACTATGAGTTCTACAAAGCCGAAATTGAGCGCATCCCCGGCATCAAGCTTCGGGGCATGCCCCAGAATTTCTATTTGAGCCAGGTGGACACGGTGACCGGAGGCGAATGTGGCGTGTTAGCCAACGCAATGGCCTACGCCGTGTCCGTTGGAAAACAGGACGAGTACATCGACAAGCTTTTCATTGCAGCGGCAACCAAGGAAACCAACCCAAAATCGGCGAGGTTCATCAAGGACATGAGCGAAGCCCAGGATCACTTCAGAAAGCGACCGCACTCGGCCGAAGTCGTCACGCAAAAGTCCTATCAGGCCATCATCGATGACCTGGCCAACGCGACGACGTCCAAGACACTCATCATCGCCACGCCCGTCCACGCGATGACAGCGGGAGTGATCGTGGAAGGCGGCACGCGAAAATGGTTCTATTTCGACCCCAATTTCGGATTGGTCAATTTTCCGACCGAGGACGCCATGAAGAAAGGAATGAAGGAATCGCTGGCCAACAGTAAGGCGCAGCTTATCCCGGGAGCGTTTGGGACGCCGACAAACCCGGAATATACGGTCAGCACATTCAAGGCAAGCGAGAACCAGAGCCGGGTCCATGGGTTGGTGTACGGATCCCTTTAACCGATAAAACCGGCAGCTTGAGACCATGCCAGGGGCTTGCTGGTTGTTCCAGCAAGCCCCTGGCAAGTGAGTGGCGGTGATACGCGACATTTGTAGCCGTTACCGGCACAATGTTTTGCTTATCTGGGGAACTTGCCGGGACCGACAATACTCAGGATGAAAACGGTCTTCCCATCGCCCAAGACCTGCCCCTTCCACTGTTCGGGAACCTCCACTATGTCAGCCGCCCCCTCCACCATCCTTGTAGTCGAAGACGACGCCATCGTGCGCATGTTGATCGTCGATGTCCTCGAAGAGCTGGAGTACCAAGTGCTTGAAGCGGCCGATGCCGAAGAAGCCTTGAAAATAGTTCAAGACACCGACCAGACCATCGACCTGATGATGACCGACGTCGGCCTGCCGGACATGGACGGCAAGCAACTGGCCCTCAAGGCCCGTGAAATACGCCCCGCCCTGCCCATCCTGTTCGCCAGCGGTTATGCCGAAAATATCGATTCGCCAGCCGACATGCAGGTGATCGGCAAGCCGTTCTCGATTGATCAGTTGCGTGACAAGGTTAAGTCCATACTGCCTTGACTGCCCCCCGATGCCGCCTTTCACAGGCGGCACTTGATCTCGTTGATGTCAACTGATCGATAGATCTTTGCGTTGAACCTCACGTGCCAAAAGACTTCCCGAGCAACTGAGTGCAAACTCTGCCTGACACGCAAAGGTTCAGCTAGTTGCGACTGTACGCGCCCACCGGAGCCTGCTTTTATAACAGCTGAAAACTCGACGACATCCGACTGACTCAGTAAGGACGCAACAACATGATTCGAACACCGACGCGCCTGCTGCTGGCGAGCCTCTCGATTTTCATGAGTACCGGCGCCTGGGCCGATTTCACCGCCACGCCGAGTGAAGCCCGGGCCATCGCCAAGGAAGCCTATCTTTATGGCTTCCCGGTGGTGGAGATGTACAAGACTCTCTACACCCAGGCTGTCGACAAGACCGGGGCGAACTTCAAGGCGCCGTTCAACCACATCGGGAACACCGCGCAGGCGATAACCCCTAAAGATACAGCGATCCCCACCCCCAACCCGGACACGCCCAACTCCTTTGTCTGGCTCGATCTGCGGGCCGAGCCCGTGGTGTTGACCCTGCCCAGGATCGAAGACAACCGCTACTACGCCGTGCAGTTGGTCGACCTCTATACGCAGAACTTCGGCTATCTGGGTACCCGCAGCACCGGTAACAACGGTGGCCACTACATGATTGCCGGCCCGGGCTGGAAAGGCCAGCAGCCAACCGATATCGACCGCGTCGTGTACAGCGAAAGCAACATCGCCTACGCCCTGTACCGCACTCAATTGTTCGATGAAAAGGACTTGGGCAAAGTCAGACAGATCCAGGGCGGCTATAAGGTCCAGACCCTGAGCAGCTACGTGAAGCAGCCCAAACCCATCAAGCCGCCGAAAATTGCCTGGCCCAAGCCTACGCCGAACATGAGCGACAGCGTGCATCTGTTCCGCTATCTGAACTTCATGCTGGCCTACGCAGCACCGCAGGACAGTGAGAAAGACGTGCTCGCGCGTTTTGCCAGGATCGGCGTCGAGGCGGGTAAACCGTTCGACCTCAAGGCCCTGACGGTTGAGCAACGCAAAGCGCTGGATGACGGCATCGCCGACGGCAAAGCCGAGTATGCAGCCTTCAAAAAAGACAAGATCGATACCCATCAAGTATCCAGTGCAGACCTGTTCGGCAATCGCGACCACCTTCAAAACAACTACCTGTACCGCTACGCTGGCGCCAACCTGCACCTGTTTGGCAACTCCGGCGATGAAACGGCCTACCTGCGCTACTCCGTGGACAGCGAGGGCAAACCCGCCAACGGCGCACGCCACAGCTACACCCTGCACTTCGCCAAGGACCAGTTGCCACCGACCGACGCATTCTGGTCACTGACCATGTACAACGCCAAGACCAATCTGCTGACCCCCAACCTGAAGAAGCGCTACGTGCTCACGTCGGGGATGTTGCCCAACTTCAAGCTCGACGCCGATGGCGGCCTGACGCTGTTGGTCGCGCACCACGAGCCACCGAAAGCGGAACAAAGCAACTGGCTGCCAGCACCACCCGGCCCGTTCTATGCCCTATTGCGCATTTACCTGCCCAAGCCTGAAGTGGGTAACGGGCAATGGAAGCAGCCACCGCTCACACCGATCAAATAGCACCCGCTCAAGTCGCGCACCGTTTGAGGCTTAGCCCTTTTTAAGCTTCAAAAACGATTGATGCAGGTCCGACGCCCAGCCGTCGATGACGTTTTTCACGTCATCGGCTTTCATCACCTGGGAGTCGTTTGCCAACGGTTTACCGGTGCCTTTGCGCACGACTTGGGCGACCACCTTGCCACTGGCACCGTCGAGGAATTGGGCTTCGGTGCCCAAGGTGGTTTCCTGGTCACGAATCCCGGCGCCCGTGCTGACCGTGGCGACCACCAGGGCGACAGGAATGTACTCATAGGGCTTGAGACTTTCGGTCTTGCTGCTGACGGCAGTGATCGCCGCGCGCACCACGATCACGCCCGGGCCTGGTCCGTCGGCCAGCGGCAAGGACTTTTCCAGTTCGCGCTTGAGCGCCTGGCTGTAGTAGGTGCTGATGCCCTGCAAGGTGCTTTCAGGGATCTTGGTGCTGGCTTGCGGCTTGGGGTAGAACTGAGTGGGCTCGATGTACACCGCGTTATAACGGCTCAGACTCAGGTTGGGGTCCACCCAACGCATCACCTGCGCGCCCGATGGCGACTTGGCTTCCTTGAGGTTGCTGTAGTCGGATAGAAACCCGGAGTATTCGTCCGGCTGCGTCACCTTGCTGGAACACCCCATCACCCCGATCGTGGCAATACACACGGTGCTGATCATTATTCCCAGTTTCATCGCGAGACTCCTTGGCTGACGTTGAGGAAGCGTTGAGCATTAGGTATAGCTGATGCTGGAGCTGCGGCAATGGAGCAAACCCGCTAGGGGCGGCCTGTATTAACAGTCTTTGACAGTTTCCCGACAAAGCTCACAAAGACTCATCGACGGCCCGCCCCTAGCATTCGAGCATCCAAACCACCCCTCGGGTGCTCATCATGTTTCGCACATTGCGCAGTATTCCGCTGCTGGGTTGCCTGCTGGGCAGCCTCGGCTGCCACGGCCAGCCGCCGGCCCCTCCGCCCATTCCCAAGGGCGACTACAGCGCAATCATCCGCTACCTGCAAAAACGCATTCCCAGCGAAATGGCCAGGCAAAACATACCCGGCCTGTCCATCGCCCTGGTCAACGGCCAGGAACTGATCTGGGCCCAGGGCTTTGGCCTGGCCGACAAGGCCCTGGGCAAACCCGTCACCCCCAACACCGCATTCCGCGCCGGCGCCCTCTCCAAACTGCTGACCGCCACCGCCGCCCTGCAACTGGTGGAGCAACAGCGCCTGGCCCTCGACGCCCCGATCCAGGACACCCTGCGGGAGTTCTACGTACGCTCGCGCTTTCATTCCGACCAGGCTGCCGCCGACCGCGACATCACCCTGCGCCGCCTGCTCAGCCACCAGTCCGGCCTGCCCAGCGAACACCTGCGGGACGTGCGCAACACCTTCGCCATGGGCCAGATGCCAATGCGTATTTCAGGGGTTTGGCTGAGCACGCCACCGGGGACCCAGGTGGCCTATTCCAACCTCGGCTACGCCCTGGTCGGTGCCGCCATCGAACGCAGCAGTCGGCAGGATTTCGAAACCCGACTGCAAAGCAGCCTGCTCAAGCCCCTGGAGATGAACCAGTCGAGCTTCGTCGGCACCGGCGCGCAACCGGGCTTTCGCGCCCGGGGTTATGCAGACGGCACCGTCAGCGCCGACGCCCAGGTGCGCGACCTTGCGGCCGGTGGCTTGTGGAGCAGCCCCAAGGACCTCAGCCACTACGTGCGCATGCTCTTCGCCCGGGGCCTCTATAAAGACAGACAGGTACTGGGCAGCCAGTCGATTGACGAGATGTTCAGCCAGCAAAACACCGGCAACGCCCTGGACTTCGACTGCCAGATGGGCCTGGGGTGGTTTCTCGCCCCTTGCGGCGATGAGCCGGTGGGCCCCGGCATTCGCACCTTCCAGCACAGCGGTGGCGGGGATGATTTCGCGGCGCAACTGACGATGCTGCCGGACCAGCAACTGGCCGTGATCGTGATGGCCAACGACAGCAACGCCGAAGAGATGGTGGTGTCCCTGACCACCGACACCCTGCGCCTGATGCTCCAGGCCCAGACCGGCGACCCGGTGTGTGCCGACAACTGCCAGGCGCCCGCCCACGGCCTGAAAATCCGCCAGGTGCCCGCCGCGATCGACCGCAGGCGCCTGGCGGGTTTCTACGCCACGGCCTGGGGTGTCTTCCGTATCAAGGACGAAAACGGCCAGCTGTATGGCGAGTTGGCCGACACCCGTTTCGAACTGCTGCGCGACGGCCAGGGCTGGCTGCGGGCACAACAGAAATTCCTCGGCTTCTGGCTCAAGGACCTCGGCGAACTGGGCCGTGTGCAGCTGGATGTGGTAACGGTGCAAGGGCGCCAGATGCTCACCGCCCGCAGCCACGGCCAACGCGTCCCGGTGGGCGAACGCATCGAACAGACCCCGCTGAGCAATGCCTGGGCCGACACCATCGGTACCTATCAAGTGCTCAACACCCATGAGCCCGACGCGCCCCTGAGCGGCATCAGCGTACGCCTGGAGAACGGCTTCCTGGTGATCCGCGGCCAACTGCACGACGAGCCGCTGACCGACTACATCCTGCTGCCCGTGGACAACGCCCATGCGGTGCTGGCCGGCAACGGCTATGGCCTGGGCGATACCGTGAGTCGCCAGGTCAACGGCCTGAGCGCCTCCGGCTACCACTTCAAACGTACCGATTCTCCCCACAACCCCTTGAGTCTCTGACCTCACATGAAGACCATCATGCGTTCAAAACACCTGTGCCTGTCCCTGACGTCGCTGTGCCTGCTGGCCAGCGCCGACACCCTGCTGGCCGACGACTGGGAATACACCCTCAAGGCCGGCGTGGCCAACCTGCCCCGCTACAGCGGCAGCGACGAGCGAGTCA
>NZ_JACARK010001319.1:0-1123 GCF_013386655.1 Pseudomonas sp. K5002
GTTACCTAAATAACGGATATACACACAGTCAAAAACAGAGGCACAACCCATGCTCCAGTTGATCCTCGGCGGCGCCCGCTCCGGCAAAAGCCGCCTGGCTGAAAAACTCGCCACCGACAGCGGCCTAAGCGTCACCTACATAGCGACCAGCCAACCCCTGGACGGCGAAATGACCGCACGCGTCGCCCACCACCGCGAGCGGCGCCCGACCGAATGGGGCCTGATCGAAGAGCCCATCGAACTGGCCCGTGTCCTCAAGGAAAACGCCACCCCGAACCATTGCCTGCTGGTCGACTGCCTGACCTTATGGCTCACCAACCTGCTGATGCTCGAAGACCCCGACCGTCTCAACCACGAGCGCGAGGCCCTGCTCCAAACCCTGGCCACCCTCCCAGGAGAAATCATTTTTGTCAGCAACGAGACCGGAATGGGTGTCGTCCCGCTGGGCGAATTGACTCGCCGCTATGTCGATGAAGCCGGTTGGCTGCATCAAGCCTTGGCCGAACGTTGTCAGCGCGTTGTCCTGACCGTCGCCGGCCTGCCCCTGACTTTGAAAGGTACTGCGTTATGACCGACACCTGGTGGCTCAACCCCTGCAAAACGATCGACACCCAAGCCCACGAACAAGCCCTGGCCCGCCAGCAGCAACTGACCAAGCCCGCCGGCTCCCTCGGCCGGCTGGAAGCCGTGGCCGTCCAACTGGCCGGCCTCCAGGGCCAGGTCAAACCCAGCGTCGACCACCTGTGGATCGCGATCTTCGCCGGCGACCACGGCGTCGTCGCCGAAGGTGTCTCCGCCTTCCCCCAGGAAGTCACCGGCCAGATGCTTCACAACTTCGTCACCGGTGGCGCCGCCATCAGCGTGCTTGCGCGCCAACTCGACGCCAAGCTGGAAGTGGTCGACCTCGGCACCATCACCCCGACGTTGAACCTACCGGGCGTCCGCCACCTGAATATCGGTCTCGGCACCGCCAACTTCGTCAACGGCCCGGCAATGACCGAAGCCCAGGGCCAACTGGCCCTGCAAGCCGGCCGCGACAGCGTGCACCGCGCTATCACCAGCGGTGCGCAACTGTTTATCGGTGGCGAAATGGGCATCGGCAACACCACCGCCGCCAGTGCCC
>NZ_JACARK010001320.1:0-623 GCF_013386655.1 Pseudomonas sp. K5002
CGGCACGGCGACCAGGCCGTCGCCCAGGTCCCGCACGTCTGCCTCGACCTGGGGCAAAATCAGCACCGCTGCCCGTTGCCGGGCCAGGCTCTTCTGCACTTCCAGGGAGCTGGTGGTGAACACCGGTTCGAGGGTGACGCCGCGTTTTTTTGCCGCCACTTCCAGGGCCTGGCGCACGCCGTAGGCCGAGTCGGGAATCGCCAGGGGCTGGCCTTGCAGTTCGCTCAATTCGATGCTGTCGCGCTGGGCGAAGGGGTGTTCGGCGCTGACCAGCACCCGGTGCCATAACTGGCAGTGGGCGGTGACTTCGACGTCGGCGCGCTCTTGCAGGTAGAACGCCAGGCCCAGGTCCGCCTCGCCGCTGCACAGGGCGTCGAGGGTGGCCGAGGCGCTGGCGATCACGATGTTGAAGGTGACCTTGGGGTGGGCGCGGTAGAAGGTGGCGAGCACCGGGGCGAGCACGGTGGAAACGATACTTTCTGACACATGGATGCTGATGTTACCGGCCACCTGGCTTTGGCGGCTGGCGATGACTTCGCGTACCTGGTCGAGGCCGCGCAGGGTTGAGGTGACTTGTTCGGCCAGGCACTCGCCCTCGGCGGTGAGGCGGATGCCGCGGGGGC
>NZ_JACARK010001321.1:0-1065 GCF_013386655.1 Pseudomonas sp. K5002
AAGCCGTCGGCGAGCATGGCTTCGGCGCCGCCCTGGCCTTCTTCGGCGGGCTGGAAAATCAGGTTCAGGGTGCCGTCGAATTGACGGGTCGCGGCCAGGTAACGCGCGGCGCCCAGCAGCATGGTGGTGTGGCCGTCATGACCGCAGGCATGCATGCAGCCGGCGTGTTGGCTGCTGTAGCTGGCGCCGGTGTTTTCGATGATCGGCAACGCGTCCATGTCGGCGCGGATACCGAGCTTGCGCGAGCTGCTGCCATTGCGCAGCACACCCACCACGCCGGTCTGGCCGATGCCGGTGTGGACTTCGTAGCCCCAGTTACGCAGCGATTGCGCCACGAGGGCGGAGGTGCGGTTTTCTTCAAAGCCCAGTTCGGGGTGGGCGTGAATGTCCTGACGCACGGCGTGCAGGTCGCTGGCGACATCGCTCAGCCAATCCAGGATGTGCTGGTGTGGGCTCATGGTGATTCTCCTCGCAGGCGGGTGTTCCCGTTCTTGTTCGTTGCACACCGCCAGATAACCGCGATGTGCGCAGGAGGACAATCAAAGGTGGTTCCACCCTGTGGAACCTCAGCCCCACCTGTGGCTGCATTAGGGCAAGAGGCGGCAGCCCTCGCGTTGGCCCAGCCATTGGGCACTGTGGGTGCGGCCCAGGCCGCTGGCGGTCACGAGGTGTTTTTCAGGGTTGTCGGTGAAAGCGCTGGTGGGCACGTATTGCTTCACATAACCCAGGCAATAATCAGCGGGATTGCCCTCCACATATCGGCAGGAGCAGTACTCCTTGGCGGTGTAGGCCGCGATGATGTCGGGGAAGGCTTGCAGGTTGACCCGCTCGTGCCAGACCCAGCCGAGCAACACGAGTAACAGCAGGATCAACAGGCTGATGACGGGATGACGGCGGATCATGGTTGCACCGCTGCAAGGACGCGCTTGAGGAGTTCGTTGTGGCGATAGCTGCCGTCGCGGTCGTCGCCATAGCGCACGATGACCAGCTGTTTTTCGGGCATCACGTAGAGCGCCTGCCCCCAGTGGCCGAGGGCGGCGAAGGTGTCGGCGGGCGCGTCCGGCC
>NZ_JACARK010001322.1:0-695 GCF_013386655.1 Pseudomonas sp. K5002
CGGTGGCGGCCAGCGGGGCGTTGGCCAGGGGTGGGACGCGGGTCGGGTTGGTGTCGATCAGTTCCTGCTCGCGACGATTCCAGTCGGCGAGCATCACCGGGTCGGGCAGGCAGCCGATCAGGCCGGGGTGGATCAGGCCCGCAAAATTGACGCCCGGGATGTGCCGGGAGCTGGTGAACATGCCCTTGAAATCCCAGATGGCTTTTTGCGCGCTGGGGAAGTGATCGGTGAGAAAGCCGCCGCCGTTCTGGCGCGAGAAGAACCCGTTGAAGCCCCACTGGGAGTCGGCCTTGGCGCCGATGTCGAGCAGGTCGACCACCAGCAAGTCGCCGGGTTCGGCGCCGTGTACGCCCACCGGACCGGAGAGGTAATGCACGGTGGAGAGGTCGACGTCGCGCACGTCGCTGGCGTCGTCGTTGTTCTTGATGGCGCCGGCGGTCCAGTCGTAGGTTTCGAGGATGAAGTCATCGCCGGGTTTGACCCAGCAAGCCATCGGGATGTCCGGGTGCCAACGGTTGTGGATCTGTTCGTTTTCGGTGACGGGTTGGTTGAGGTCGACTTTGATCAGGGTGTCGGTCATCGAGGTGCTCCCGGAGGGTGGGTTGGCTGTCGGGAGCAGTCTCACGGGGATGGGGTTGGGCGGGGAATACGTTGGATGACGTATGCGTCTTTGGGGTTGGGGGGCATATCCGTTT
>NZ_JACARK010001323.1:0-1090 GCF_013386655.1 Pseudomonas sp. K5002
CCCTGCCAGGCGGTGGCGACGCCCATGCCGAATGAGCCGACGTGGCTTTGGCGCACGCGCAAATACTGTTCCAAACCCAGCTGGCCGATCACTTCACCGGCATGCAGCGCCACCAGCTGTAGCCGCCGCTCGTTGTCCTGCACCAGGCGTTTGCGCCAGGCCTCGACTGACTGGAAAGGCATTTGCAGCACCTGACGGCATACAGCCGGGTCGTTGTAGAGCGCAGCGACGCCTTCAAGGTGGGCCTCGGTGAAGCGCGTGATAACGATCTTGGGTTCAGGTGTGTGCATGGTGTTTCGTCCTTTGAAAAACACGTGGCCGACCAGTGTAGGCGGCAAAGCGGTTTTTTGGCGAGTACAAATCCTGCCGCACATCATGCATCTGTAGGATAGCGATCAGCCCCCGCAGCGCCGATACTTCACCCAGGCCCTGCCCCGTTTCGGCCTTTAAACCCTGTGACTAGAACAATAAAAAAGTCCCACAGAGGAACGCCCATGAGCCGTCTTGATCCCCCCGGCCTGTTACAGGCTTTCAGCACCCTGACGCTTGATCTGCAACGCCTGGCCCAGCATCAGGACATCGAACAGTTTCATGGCCATGCCCTGTCGCGCATCAGTCAACTGCTGCCCTTCGACAGCGCATGGTGGGGGCGTGCCGCGATCATCGATGGCCTGCCGGAAGAACACAGCAGCTACCTGCATCACCTGCCAGACACGTACTTGGCCGACTGGCAGTCGATCCGCCATGTGGACGTGACGGTCGGGCTGGTGCACGAAGCACCCGGCCAGGCAGTGATTGTCGACATGCTCGACCCCGCCAACGGCCCGGGCCAGAATTGGTTGGGTCAGCGCCATGACATTGGCGAGTTGTTGTGTGTGATCCACGTCGACCCGCAAACCCGCCTCAGTGACCACTTGAGCCTGTACCGCAAACCGGGAGCGCCACGGTTCAACCAGGACGACTGCCAACTGCTGAACAACCTGATGCTGCACCTGGTGGCGGCCGTCTCGGCGAACCAGATCCGCACCCTGGTGGCCATGCGCGAAACCCTTACCAGCCCGCGCAACCTGGCCCTGGCGGTCTGCGACCA
>NZ_JACARK010001324.1:0-1953 GCF_013386655.1 Pseudomonas sp. K5002
GGTGACGGTGTGCCCGCCGGCGCGCAGGTTGGTGGTCATGGCGTGGAAGGCCGCGAAGTTGAGGCCGGGCAGGCCGGTCATGGGGCCGCTGAGGTAAATCCGTTTCACGGGGAGTCCTTGCCGGGCCATGCCCGGGCGGTGGAGTTTGAAAGGGGATCAGCTACAGTTCAGCAATCAGCCAAACGGAGGTGGTGATGGACAATTACGTTTGCGTTATCTGTGGCGGGAAAGGCAAGGAAAGGTATTCGCCGGGGGAGTTCAGAGATGTCGAGTGCTCCGACTGCGGAAAATACTTGATCTCGTTAACGGTGCTGGACGAGATGAGGAAAAGAGGTAGCCGCTTCAATATCCCGGCCACCAGGTCATGCTTAAATAGTTTTATCGCTGCCGGCAAACCTGCCGTGATTTCCCGCGCGGAGGTTGCGGCATATCAGCTGTTCGCTACGTAGTGTCAACCTGAGACAGGAGGCGACGGCCTATCCAGCGAACCACGGTGACGGCCTTGCTGTTGCCGATCGCCTTGTAGCGGGGGCCGTCCGGGCACTCACTGGCTGGCTTGCCGCGCCAGGGGATCTGGGTGTAATCGTCGGCCATGCCCTGAAGGCGTTCGCACTCGCGGGGAGTGAGTCGACGGACAGAACTGGTGGAAGACACAACGTTGGGGCCCAGGGATGAGTCTGTGTTGTCGACTTGCTTGCCGTAGTTGCTGGTCAAGGTCTGGGCTAAGTCGCGGCATGCGACTATCGGCTGCCCACGGCCTGTTCCGTCCTCACTCCCATCGAACCCTTCAGCTTTCAGCGTATGGGTGATGTCGCCGGTGATGCAGACGGCGACCTGGCCGCCGGCGTTGGCGTGGCTGCCTGAGTGATTCATGGCTCGGAGTGTGGGAGCGATAAACCCGGCATCAGCGCCGTGATCCTTGCAGGAGAAAGCCAGCACCGCATTTTCCTGGCCGTTGTTCCGGCCGAGGGCGAATGCGGTCGAGTCGCTGACTCCTGGGTCTTGCGTGCCATGCATAACCAGCAGGCCCGATTCAGCATCCTGCTGAGTGGCGCTGCCGGCCGCCTTGCCGCTGGCCTGCAGAGTTCCAGCCACGATGAATGCTTCAGAGTCGGCTCGGTGGCTGCTTTGTGCTTGGGCGCGAAGTGCTGGAGCCGTGAGCGGGATGTCGTCGAGCGAGTACCCTCCGGACTTTCGGCCCCCGCCAGCCAGTGTCGGCGCGATGAAGAATGTTTCGCTTTCCACATCCAGGCGGGTGTCCTTCGCGGTAAGCGTGGCGGATCGCTCAACTGATCCTTCCAGGCCGTGGCCGCCGAACGCCGGTATCCCGCCGAACATTGACACCGCCGGCCCTTCATCGCCTTCGCAGTTCGGGCAGCCATATTGGCCTAGGGATTCGGCGAAGACGGATCCACATCCGCACTGGAGTGCAGGGCCGAAAGGAGCTGTTCCGGTAACATCTTGCCCCTCGCCTCGGCGCGGCGCAGTATCCCTGCGCACGCCTTCGCGCTCAAAAAGTACCTCGGAGGGATCGAACCCGTCTCGAGCACTTGCGACAACGAACACACGACGGCGTCGTTGGGCCAGGCCGAAATATTGGGCGTCCAGGACCCGCCACGCGATTGTTCTTTTGGGTCCATACACACAACCAGCGTCCTGCCATTTTTTCCCTGGAGGCTGCAGCTCGCAGTCTTCCCCAGCAAGCGCGCCAAGAAAGCATCCGAAGGCGTTCCCTTTGTCGCTGAGGACGCCGGGGACGTTCTCCCAGACGATAACGCTGGCGTGCTTTCGCTGGCCAGCGCGAACATAGTCAACTGCATCTGCAAGCTCCACGTATTTGATGGTGAGGGCGCCGCGCGGGTCGGTGAGGCCTTCGCGCATACCGGCGACCGAGAAGGCCTGGCACGGGGTGCCGCCGACCAGCACGTCTGGTGCCGGGATCTTGCCGGCCAG
>NZ_JACARK010001325.1:0-2158 GCF_013386655.1 Pseudomonas sp. K5002
GGAGAAGATTTCGCCGACGGCCACGGCGTCTACCAGGCCGGGGCCGACGTAGCCAAGGAACGCCGGTTCATGGCCGGAGCCGCCGCCGGTCACGATGCCCACGCGGCCCTGTGGTGACGGCTTGGCCTTGCCGATCACCCGGGGATTGGTTTCGTATTGGCGCAGCTCGGGGTGCGCGACCAGAATACCCCGCAGCATGTCCTCCACCACCTGGTCCGGATCGTTTATCACTCGATTCATAACGCGGTTTCCTGTGTTCTTGTTCTTGGTGTGGGAGCCGGGGGCTTTGTGGGAGCTGGCTTGCCTGCGATTGCATCGGCTCGGTGTCACAGATAGACCGAGGCGTCTGCATCGCAGGCAAGCCAGCTCCCACAAAAAGCCTAAGCCCGGCGCCCGCAGGGTTTTGTGTTATTGGGCCAATCAGGGTTCCAGGACGACTTTAAGCGACTTGTCCCCGCGCTCCATCACCGCAAACGCTTCCTTGAAGTCCGCCAGGGCAAACTTGTGGGTCACCACGTCGCGCATGTCGATCTTGCGGTTGCCGATAAAGTCGATGGCGCGCGGGTACATGTAGGGGCCGAGGTGCGAGCCCAGCACGTCCAGTTCCTTGCGGTCACCGATGATTGACCAGTCCACCGTGGCCTCGTCGTTGAACACGCTGAATTCCACGAAGCGCCCCAGCTTGCGCAACATCGCCAGGCCCTGGTTCACCGCCTTGTGGTGCCCTGTGGCTTCGATGTAGATGTCGCAGCCGTAGCCATCGGTGATCTCGCGAATCTTCGCCATCACGTCGACTTCTGCCGGGTTCCACACTTCGTCCGCGCCCATGCGCAGGGCGAGGGCGGCGCGTTCGGGTTTCATGTCGAGCACGATGAGTTTTTTCGGGTTGCGCATGCGCACCGCACCGATGATCCCCAGGCCCAGGGTGCCGGCGCCGGCCACCACCACGATGTCGTCGAAATCCACATTCGCCCGTTCCGCCGCGTGCAGCGAACAGGCCAGGGGTTCGATCAGGATGGCTTCGTCCGGGGCAATCGAGTCCGGTACTTTGTGGATGATGCCTTCCTTGGTGAAGATCATGTACTGGGCCATGGCGCCCTGGACGTTGTTCTGGAAACCGTACAAGTCGTGTTTCTGGCACATCCAGTACTGGCCGTGGTTGCAGAAGCGGCAGCCCCAGCACGGCACGATCTGTTCGGAAATCACCCGGTCGCCGACCTTCACCCCGCGCTTTTCCGCGCCGGGGCCGAGGGCGACCACGCGGCAGACAAACTCGTGGCCGGGAATCATTGGTGGCTTCACGTAGCGCGGCTGCTCGGCGTCGCCCCAGAACGAGGGCGCGCCGCGGTAGGTCTTGATGTCGCCCATGCAGATGCCGCACAGCTCGACCTTGGTGAGGATCTCGTCGGGGCCGGGCGTCGGCACATCGACGGTCTCCAGGCGATAGTCTTCGGGGCCGTGACAGACCACGGCCTGCATGGTTTTCGGAATGACGGGGGACAGTTGTTCGGCAGTGCGTTCGGTAACGGTAGACATGACGATAAACCTCACGACAAAAGATCAATTACTGGATGCTGTAGCCACCGTCGATCACCACGTTTTCCCCGGTGATCATCTGTGCGGCGTCGCTGAGCAGGTACAACGCCAGCCCGGCGATTTCTTCCGGCTGGGCAAAGCGGCCCGCCGGGATCTGCAATTTGGCCCGTTCCCCCAGCTCGCCCGCCCAGGCCTTTTTACCCAGGGCGGTTTCGACGATGGTCGGGGAGATGGCGTTGACGTTGATGTGGGGCGCCCATTCCATGGCGAGCACCTTGGTCATGCCGACCACGGCGGCCTTGCTGGCGCAGTAGGCGACGTGACGGTCCAGGCCGATCACCGCCGCTTGGGAGGCGAGGTTGACGATGCGCCCGCTGCCCTGGGCCAGCATGTGCCTGGCGCAGGCCTGGGCCACGAAGAAACTGGCCTTGAGGTTGATGTCGAGAGTGGTGTCCCAGGCGTTTTCGCTGACGTCCAGGGCCTTGTCCAGCAGGGCCACGCCGGCGCTGTTGATCAGGTAATCCAAGCGTTTGAAGTGATCGAATACGTAATCGATGGTGCTGTGCACCTGGTCGAGTTGGCGCAGGTCCACGGCGATGCCGATGTTCCCGGCGCCGAGGCT
>NZ_JACARK010001326.1:0-503 GCF_013386655.1 Pseudomonas sp. K5002
AGCGACTTCCTCGAAAAAGACCTGGCCCAGCGCCTGGTGGCCGGGCCGTTGCGCTGGCAGTTGAGCCTCACCCTGGCCAACCCGGGCGACCCGGTGGATGACGCCAGCAAGACCTGGACCGGTGAGCACAAGGTGCTGAATGCCGGGACCCTGGTGCTGGAAAGCAGCCAGCCGCAAATGGACGGTGATTGCCGTGACATCAACTTTGATCCACTGGTGCTGCCGAGCGGTATCGAAGCCTCGAATGACCCATTGCTGGCCGCCCGTTCGGCGGCGTACGCCAGTTCCTACCTGCGTCGCACCAGCGAAGTCAGCCAGCTGCACAGCGCCCCTCAGGAGTCGAAGCCATGAATGCCCAACCCCGGTTTTTCGCCCCGCTGGCGCGGCTGCTGCATTGGCTGATGGCGTTGATGATCATCGCCATGCTGTTTATCGGCGCGGGCATGGTGGCCTCGGTTTCCGAACGCCATGAGTGGCTGATCCACCTGCACAAGCCGCTGGGC
>NZ_JACARK010001327.1:0-1126 GCF_013386655.1 Pseudomonas sp. K5002
CGCAAGCCCGCCCGGGCCGGCGGCGAAGTGGTTGAGGATCCAGCCGGAGAACGGGCTGCCGAGCAGGCCGGATACCGGAATCGCCGACATGAACAGCGCCATGATCCGCCCACGGCGGAAGGTCGGGAACCACTGCGAGAGGTACAGCACCACGCCCGGGAAGAACCCGGCTTCAGCGGCGCCGGTCAGCAGGCGCAAGCCGTAGAAGTGCGTCGGTGTGGTAACGAACAACAGGCAGGTGGACAGGGCGCCCCAGACGATCATCATCAGCGCAATCCAGCGCCGTGGACCGAATTTGGTCAACGCCAGGTTGCTCGGCACGCCGCACAGCACGTAGCCGATAAAGAAGATCCCGGCACCGAGGCCGTACACGGTCTCGCTGAATTTCAGGTCGTCGAGCATCTGCAACTTGGCAAAGCCGACGTTGACGCGGTCGAGGTAGTTGAACAGGTAGCAGATGAAAATGAAGGGGATCAGGCGCAGGGTGATGCGCTTGTATACGGCGTTTTTATCGTCATCGGTGGCCTGGGTAACAGCGGCGCTCTGTGACATGGCAGTCTCTCTTTATTATGATTTTTCGCGATGCGAGGGTAACGTTGATCGCCCAACGAGTCTCGGCCACCTCAAGGGGTGCTGTCTTTGTGCTCGCGCACAGTGAAGCATGGTTTGCGCTGTGCCTATGAACAACCGGTTTTTTTCAGGAATTTAGCCCCATGTTCGAGCTGGATCATGACCTGGCGCAGGATATCGTCAATCGCACCATGGCGATCCTGCCCTATAACGTCAACGTCATGGACAGCCAGGGCCTGATACTGGGCAGTGGCGAACCCGAGCGGATCAACACCCGCCACGAAGGCGCGCAGTTGGTGCTGGCCAACGGGCGGGTGGTGGAGATCGACGGCCAGACCGCCAAGCACCTCAAGGGCGTGCAACCCGGGATCAACCTGCCGCTGCTGCACGACCAGCGCCTGATCGGCGTGCTGGGCATTACCGGTGAGCCGGAATTGCTGCGCACCTATGCCGAACTGGTGCGCATGACCGCCGAAATGCTGGTCAGCCAGCGTCACCAGCAAGCCGAGCAGCAATGGCGGCGCCAGCGCTGCGATGATCTGCTGGCACTGCTGCT
>NZ_JACARK010001328.1:0-981 GCF_013386655.1 Pseudomonas sp. K5002
GATACCGGCCACCAGGCCGTTGTCGCCATGGCCGGGGTGGGCGAAGGCGAGGGCGGGGGTGAGCAGCAAGGCTGCGGCAGCGAGAAGTGTATTGAGGCGCATGGACAGGCTCCTTGTGGGGGTTGATCAGGCTGCGGTCAGCAAGCCCTGGCGTTCGATGAAGGCGACGATTTCTTCCAGGCCGACGCCGGTTTTCTGATTGCTGAAGACGAAAGGTTTACCGCCGCGCATGCGCTGGGTATCGCTGTTCATCAGTTCCAGGGATGCGCCTACCAGCGGCGCCAGATCGATCTTGTTGATCACCAGCAGGTCGGATTTGCAGATTCCCGGCCCGCCTTTGCGCGGCAGCTTGTCGCCGGCCGACACATCGATCACGTAGATGGTCAGGTCCGACAGTTCCGGGCTGAAGGTGGCCGACAGGTTGTCGCCGCCGGATTCCACCAGGATCAGGTCCAGACCGGGAAAGCGACGGTTGAGTTGGTCGACCGCTTCGAGGTTGATCGAGGCGTCTTCGCGAATCGCGGTGTGGGGGCAGCCGCCGGTTTCCACACCGATGATGCGCTCGGGCGCCAGGGCCTGGTTGCGCACCAGGAAGTCGGCGTCTTCGCGGGTGTAGATATCGTTGGTGACCACCGCCAGGTTGTAGCGATCACGCAGGGCCAGGCACAGGGCCAGGGTCAGGGCGGTCTTGCCGGAGCCGACCGGGCCGCCGATGCCGACGCGCAGGGGTTGGGTGTTCATGTGATTCTCCAAGATAAAGTGCCCTAGGAACGGAACAGGCGGCTGTACTGGCGCTCATGGGCCATGCACGCCAGGGACAGGCCAAACGCGGCGCTGCCGTAGTGATTGGGGTCAAGCTGGCTGGCGTCCTGCTGGGCTTGTTGCAGCAGCGGCAGCAGTTCGCTGGTCAGGCGCTGGGCGGCTTGTTGGCCCAGAGGCAGCGTCTTCATCAGCACCGCCAATTGGTTTTCCAGCCAACTC
>NZ_JACARK010000135.1:0-746 GCF_013386655.1 Pseudomonas sp. K5002
GCGGCCAAGCGTACGGCAGCGGTGGAAGTGCAGTTGCCGCTGCATCAGGTACCGGCGCCCGCTTTCTACATCAACGTGGTGCCGGACATGGTCGGCGGCCGCCTGAGCAGCCACGACCGCGACTTGCTGGGCCTGGCCCGGCAGCTGGCCGGCGACGACGGTGCGGTATTGGCCGTGGTGTTCGGCGAACACAAGGAAAACGCCTTCGCCACCGCCGGTGTGGATCGGCTGCTGGTGTTGGACGGGCATGAATTCGACGGTTATTCACCGGAGCAACGCGTCCAGGGCCTGCGGGCTGTGGATAACCAGTTCAACCCGCGCCACTGGTTGCTGCCGGACAGCCGCAGCGGCGGTGGTGAATTGGGGCGGCGCTTTGCCGCCAGCCTCAAGGAGCGCCCGGCCACGCGGGTCTGGCAGATCAAGGGCCAGGAATGTATTGGCCGTGCGGGTGCCGGCCAGCAAGACCTGGCCCGGCCACTGCCACGCATAATCCTGGCGGCGGCGGAATGCGCCGAGCCTGTCAGCGATACCCGTCACGAAGTGTTGCCGGTGGAGTTATCCACAAGCCTGGCCCGCAGCTTGCCGCGCATTGAGGATTTGGGTGCGGTGGCCGTGGACCCGGCGGCGATTCCCATGGCCGAAGCCGAATTTATTTTCTCCGGTGGCAACGGGGTCAAGGACTGGGCACTGTTCCACCAGACCGCTGCCGCGTTGGGCGCCACCGAAGGTGCTTCGCGGGTGGCGGT
>NZ_JACARK010001329.1:0-593 GCF_013386655.1 Pseudomonas sp. K5002
CACGGGCAGCGGCAGCCGTACGCGCACCCCGGCCAAGCTGTCGCAGACCGGCGAAGCGGGCATCACCAGCCAATACTCGGCGGGCCTCGGGATCAGTTCTTATGAGCTGGACCTGTTCGGCCGCGTACGCAGCCTGAGCGAACAAGCGCTGCAACAATACTTCGCGACCGAAGAAGCGCGTCGCACCACCCAGATCAGCCTGGTGGCCAGCGTGGCCAACGCCTACCTGACCTGGCAGGCCGACAAGGAGCTGCTCAAGCTCACCCAGGACACCCTGGGCGCGTACGAGCAGAGCTTCAAACTGACCTCGCGCAGCAATGAAGTCGGCGTGGCTTCGGCCCTGGACCTGAGCCAGGCCCGTACCTCGGTGGAAAACGCCCGGGTTGCACTGGCGCGTTATACCCGCCAGGTGGCCCAGGACGAAAACAACCTGACCCTGCTGCTGGGTACCGGCCTGCCGGCGAACATCGTCAGCCGGCCATTGGCTGATGACCTGTTGAGCGAAGTACCGGCCGGCCTGCCATCGGACCTGCTGCAACGTCGTCCCGACATCCTGCAGGCCGAGTACAACCTCAAGGCGGCCAACGCCAACA
>NZ_JACARK010001330.1:0-1544 GCF_013386655.1 Pseudomonas sp. K5002
AGCACCAGGTGGCTGCGAAAGCCCTGCCAGAAGGCGGTCAGGCGCTGGATGGCGGCGGTAAAGTCCATGGCGCCACTGGCCAGGCTCACCGCATTGATCGCCCCGGCCGAGGTGCCGACGATCACCGGAAACGGATTGGCCGCGCCCGGCGGCAACAGCTCGGCTATCGCCGCCAGTACCCCCACCTGATAGGCGGCCCGCGCCCCGCCGCCGGAAAGAATCAAGCCTGTGACCGGTTCAGCTGGACGCATTGCATCACTCCATGGTGCTTGGGGACTTCAGATCAACGGCGGCGTTTTTCATACAGTTTAGGTTCACCTGGCGGCCGGCTCTTGAAGCGGCGGTGCGTCCACAGGTATTGCTCGGGGCATTCACGCACGGAGGCTTCGACCCACTGGTTGATGCGCAGGCAATCGATCTCGTCGGTTTCACCGGGGAAGTCGGTCAGCGGCGGATGGATCACCAGGCGATAACCGCTGCCGTCGGCCAGGCGTTCCTGGGTGAACGGCACCACCAGTGCCTTGCCCAGGCGGGCGAACTTGCTGGTGGCGGTCACGGTGGCGGCCTGAATGCCGAACAATGGCACGAAGATACTTTGCTTGGCGCCGTAGTCCTGGTCCGGTGCGTACCAGATCGCACGACCGGCCCGCAGCAGCTTGAGCATGCCGCGCACGTCTTCGCGCTCTACGGCCAGGGAGTCGAGGTTGTGCCGCTCGCGGCCACGGCGCTGGACGAAATCGAACAAGGGGTTGCCGTGCTCGCGGTACATGCCGTCGATGGTGTGCTTCTGCCCGAGCAAGGCGGCGCCGATTTCCAGGGTGGTGAAATGCAGGGCCATGAGGATCACGCCCTTGCCTTCCAGTTGCGCCTGCTTGAGGTGCTCCAGCCCTTCGACATGGGCCAGGCGCGCCAGGCGCGGCTTGGACCACCACCAGCTCATGGCCATCTCGAAGAACGCGATGCCGGTGGAGGCAAAGTTTTCCTTGAGCAAATGTTTACGCTCTTTAGCGGACTTTTCCGGGAAGCACAGTTCCAGGTTTCGTGCGGCGATACGTCGACGTTCACCGGCCACCCGGTACATTCCCGCCCCCAAGGCACGGCCAATCCCCAGTAAAGCCCGGTACGGCAACTGCACAATCAGCCACAGCAAACCCAGCCCCAGCCATAACAGCCAGAAGCGCGGATGAAAAAATACAGCTCGAAAACGCGGGCGATCCATTCAAGATTCCGGTAAAGACAACGGCCGCGCATTCTACAACGGTTCGACCCGGCTTGCGGCTAGCGGATGTTCTCGTTATAAGTCTCGACACTTTTCGTGACAAGCCGCTTTGCCGACCATGAGCCAAACCGAACCGCTAGACCAAGATCCCGTGTTCCAGTTGAAAGGCAGCATGCTCGCCATTACCGTGCTGGAACTGGCCCGCAACGACCTTGATGCCCTGGACCGCCAGCTCGCCGCCAAGGTCGCCCTGGCGCCGAACTTCTTCAACAATGCACCGCTGGTGCTGGCCCTGGACAAGCTCCCGGCCGGCCAGGGCGCGGTC
>NZ_JACARK010001331.1:0-1384 GCF_013386655.1 Pseudomonas sp. K5002
GCCGGCAAGTCGAGCCTGCTGGGCTTGATCGCCGGGGTCAAAAAGCTTCAACAAGGCGAACTGCAAGTACTCGGCGGCTCCATCGAAGACCGCCGCCACCGCAACAGCCTGTACCCGCGTATCGCCTTCATGCCTCAAGGCCTGGGCGGTAACCTTTACCCCGAGCTGTCCATCAGCGAAAACATCCGGTTCTTTGCCACGCTGTTCGGCCTGTCAAAAGCCGATTGCGACCAGCGCATGCACAACCTGCTGCTGGCCACCGACCTCGCACGCTTCGCCGAGCGACCTGCCGGCAAGCTCTCCGGCGGCATGAAGCAGAAACTCGGCCTGTGCTGTGCACTGATCCACGACCCGGACCTGTTGATCCTCGACGAACCCACCACCGGCGTCGACCCGCTGTCCCGTCGACGCTTCTGGGAACTGGTGGAAACCGTACGCAGCGAACGCCCGCAGCTCACACTGCTGGTGGCCACCGCCTACATGGAAGAAGCCGAGCAGTTTGAACACTGCCTGATGCTCGACCGCGGCAAGCTGATCGCCGACGGCCTGAGCAGCGAACTCGCCGCCGCGACGCCCAGCGGCAAACTGGACGAAGCCTTCACCCATTTCCAGGGCGACAGTGCCCATAACAACGAACCGCTGGTGATTCCGCCCCGGCAAAGCGACAACACCGACATCGCCATCGAAGCCCACGACCTGACCCTGCGCTTCGGCGACTTCACGGCAGTCAACAAGGTCAGCTTCGCCATTGGCCGGGGCGAGATCTTTGGTTTCCTCGGCTCCAACGGCTGCGGCAAGACCACCACCATGAAAGTCCTCACCGGGTTGATGCCCGCCACCGAGGGCACCGCCACGCTGCTGGGCAACCCGGTAAACGCCAAGGACCTGGCCACCCGCAAGCGCGTGGGTTTCATGTCGCAAAGCTTCTCGCTGTACGGCGAACTCAGCGTGCGCCAGAACCTGGTGCTGCATGCGCAGTTGTTCGACCTGCCCAAGGCCGAGAGCGGCCAGCGCATCGACGAGTTGATCAAGCGTTTTGACCTGGGCGACGTTGCCGAGCAGCCGTCCGGCGAGTTACCGCTGGGCCTGCGCCAGCGCTTGTCCCTGGCGGTGGCGGTGCTGCACCGCCCGGAAGTGCTGATCCTCGATGAGCCGACCTCGGGCGTCGACCCGGCCGCGCGGGATGACTTCTGGCGGCTGCTGATCGAACTGTCCCGGGAACAGGGCGTGACGATCTTCCTGTCCACCCACTTCATGAACGAAGCCCAGCGCTGCGACCGCATCTCGCTGATGCACGCGGGCAAGGTGCTGGCCTGCGACACGCCGGACGCGCTGCAACAGCAGTTCCACGGCGAAACCCTGGAAGCGGCGTTCGTCACCTGCC
>NZ_JACARK010001332.1:0-714 GCF_013386655.1 Pseudomonas sp. K5002
CGGCAGCCTTGCGCTGATTGCCGAACTGGCCCGCAGCGCCACCGCCACTCGGGTCTGGCTGCTGCAAGCGCCCGCTGGCCAAGCCCTGGATGCTGAGCGCCTGGGTGATTGGCACACGGCCTTGCAACAACTGGAGATACCGTTCGCCGATTGCGCGCCGCTCACCTGGCTGGAGACCGGTCATGACTAAGCCCCTGAAACTTGCGGTGGTCGGCCACACCAACGTCGGCAAGACCTCGTTGCTGCGCACGCTCACGCGAGACGTCGGCTTTGGTGAAGTCTCCCATCGTCCCAGCACCACCCGGCATGTCGAAGGTGCGCGCTTGTCGGTGGACGGCGAAGCCTTGCTGGAGCTGTACGACACGCCGGGCCTGGAAGATGCCATCGCCCTGCTCGATTACCTCGAACGCCTGGACCGCCCCGGCGAACGCCTCGACGGCCCGGCACGGCTGGCGCGTTTTCTGGAAGGCAGCGAGGCCCGGCAACGCTTCGAACAGGAAGCCAAGGTACTGCGCCAACTGCTCGCCTCCGACGCCGGGCTGTATGTGATAGACGCCCGGGAGCCGGTGCTGGCCAAGTACCGCGATGAGCTGCAAGTGCTCGCCAGTTGCGGCAAACCGTTGCTGCCAGTGCTCAATTTTGTCAGCAGCGCCGACCACCGCGAACCGGACTGGCGCGAAGCCCTCGCCCGCCTCGGCCTGCATGCGCTGGTGC
>NZ_JACARK010001333.1:0-1556 GCF_013386655.1 Pseudomonas sp. K5002
TGAAAAAGACGTGGTACTGGCCATCGCCCGCGAACTGCAGCGCCAGATCAATGGCATGAAAGGCTACCGCGCCGAGCTGACCCGGACCGGCGACTACTTTATTCCGCTGCGTGGCCGTACCGAAATCGCCCGCAAGAAGGGCGCCGACCTGTTCGTCTCGATCCACGCCGACGCCGCACCTTCAGCCGCGGCGTTTGGTGCCTCGGTGTTTGCCCTGTCTGATCGCGGCGCTACGTCCGAGACCGCCCGCTGGCTGGCGGACAGTGAAAACCGTTCCGACTTGATCGGCGGGGCTGGCAACGTATCCCTCGACGACAAGGACAAGATGCTCGCTGGCGTATTGCTCGATCTGTCGATGACTGCCTCGCTGACCTCCAGCCTGAACGTGGGGCAGAAAGTCCTGAGCAACATTGGTCGCGTCACCTCACTGCACAAACAGCGCGTGGAACAGGCCGGGTTCATGGTGCTCAAGTCGCCGGATATTCCGTCGATCCTGGTGGAAACCGGGTTTATCTCCAACTCCAACGAAGCCTCGAAACTGGCCTCGGCCAGCCACCAGCAGGCGTTGGCGCGCTCCATCAGCGCCGGTGTTCGCCAGTTCTTCCAGCAGAACCCGCCGCCGGGCACTTATATAGCCTGGCTGCGTGACTCCGGGAAAATCGCCCAGGGCCCGCGTGACCATCGCGTGCAGCCGGGTGACACCCTGGCGATGCTGGCGGTGCGCTTCCAGGTGTCAGCGGCAACCTTGCGCAGTGCCAACAACCTCAAGACCGATGAATTGAAGGTCGGCCAGGTGTTGACCATCCCGGGCACTGAACTGGCGGCGCAATAATGAGCGAAACAGTCTTGAGCAATACCTCGCGCATCGAGCTGCTAAGCCCGCGTCTCGCCAACCAGATCGCGGCGGGTGAGGTGGTCGAGCGGCCAGCGTCGGTGATCAAGGAGTTGCTGGAAAACAGTATCGACTCCGGCGCCAGGCGCATTGATGTCGATGTTGAGCAGGGCGGCGTCAAGCTGCTGCGAGTGCGCGACGACGGCAGCGGGATTTCCTCCGATGACCTGCCGCTGGCCCTGGCCCGTCACGCCACCAGCAAGATTCGCGACCTGGAAGACCTGGAGCGGGTGATGAGCCTCGGGTTTCGTGGTGAGGCCCTGGCTTCCATCAGCTCGGTGGCTCGCCTGACCCTGACGTCCCGCACCCGCGACGCCGATCAGGCCTGGCAGGTTGAAACCGAAGGCCGCGACATGGCGCCCCGGGTCCAGCCGGCGGCACATCCGGTGGGCACCTCGGTGGAAGTGCGCGACCTGTTCTTCAACACCCCGGCCCGGCGTAAATTCCTCAAGGCCGAAAAAACCGAATTCGATCACCTGCAGGAAGTCATCAAGCGCCTGGCCCTGGCGCGGTTTGATGTGGCTTTCCACCTGCGCCACAACGGCAAGACCATCCTCAGCCTGCACGAGGCCCATGATGATGCGGCCCGTGCGCGGCGTGTCTCGGCCATCTGCGGCGCGGGGTTCCTGGAGCAGGCGCTGCCGATCGAGATCGAGCGCAATGG
>NZ_JACARK010001334.1:0-1947 GCF_013386655.1 Pseudomonas sp. K5002
CCTCGGAAATCGCCGGCAGCCTGCCGCTGATGAAAGTCAGCGACTACCTGACCTGGCTCGCCGAAGCCATCCTCGAACAAGTGCTGGCCCTGGCCTGGCGCCAGACGGTTGCCCGCTACGGCTCGCCGCAACGGGTGGACGGCACCTTGTGCGATCCTGGCTTCATCATTGTCGGTTATGGGAAAGTCGGCGGCATCGAATTGGGGCATGGTTCGGACCTGGACCTGGTGTTTATCCATGACGGTGACCCCCAGGCCGAAACCGACGGTGCCAAGCCGATCGATGGCGCGCAGTTCTTTACCCGGCTGGGGCAGCGGATCATTCACCTGCTGACCACCCAGACCAACTCGGGCCAGTTGTATGAAGTGGACATGCGCCTGCGGCCTTCGGGCGCATCCGGTTTGCTGGTAAGTTCCCTGGGCGCATTTGCGCGTTATCAGGAAAACGAAGCCTGGACCTGGGAGCACCAGGCGCTGGTGCGTGCGCGAGTGCTGGTAGGCAGTCAGGATGTGGGCCGTGCTTTCGAGCAGGTACGGGCGCAAGTGCTGGGCCGTGCGCAGGACCTGGACAAGCTGCGCCAGGAGGTCAGCGAGATGCGCGCCAAGATGCGCGACAACCTCGGCACCAAGTCCACGGCGGCGGGAACGGCGGCGAATGCCTTCGAACCCACGGCGTCGTTCGACCTCAAGCAGGACGCCGGAGGTATCGTCGATATTGAATTTATGGTGCAATACGCGGCTTTGGCGTGGTCTGCGCAACATCCATCGTTGCTGCGCTACACCGACAATATCCGCATTCTGGAAGGCCTGGAGCAGGTCGGGCTGATGCCCGCCGCCGATGCCCATTTGCTGCGCGAGGTGTATAAAGCCTACCGTTCCGCCGCTCACCGCCAGGCCCTGCAGAACGAGGCCGGTACGGTGGCCGGGGACCAGTTCGCTGACGAACGGCGCCAGGTGCAGCGAATCTGGCATGAACTGGGGTTAAGCTGAAACACTATATAAGGCGGGGAGGCATGAGCCTCCCCGTATCGTTTGTGGAAACTACATGAATATTCTGATCGTTGGGCCCAGTTGGGTCGGTGACATGGTGATGGCGCAGACACTGTTCCAGTGCCTCAAGCAACGTCATCCCGACTGCCAAATCGACGTGCTCGCCCCCGAGTGGAGCCGGCCGATCCTTGAGCGCATGCCCGAGGTGCGTCAGGCCTTGAGCTTCCCGCTCGGCCACGGCGCGCTGGAGCTGGCGACCCGTCGACGCATCGGCAAGTCCCTGGCTGGCCAGTACGATCAGGCGATCCTGTTGCCCAACTCGATGAAGTCGGCACTGGTGCCGTTCTTCGCCGGTATTCCCAAGCGCACCGGCTGGCGTGGCGAGTTTCGCTATGGCCTGCTCAACGACGTACGCAAGCTCGACAAGGCCCGTTACCCGTTGATGATCGAGCGCTTCATGGCCCTGGCCTACGCGCCGGGTGCCGAGTTGCCTGCACCGTATCCACGTCCGAGCCTGCAAATCGACCCGGTCACCCGGGATGCGGCCCTGGCGAAGTTTGGCCTGGAGCTGGACCGTCCGGTGCTGGCGCTGTGCCCTGGCGCCGAGTTTGGCGAGTCCAAGCGCTGGCCTTCGGAGCATTACGCCAAGGTTGCGGAGATGAAGATTCGCGAGGGCTGGCAAGTCTGGTTGTTCGGCTCGAAAAACGATCATTCGGTGGGCGAGGATATTCGCCAGCGCTTGATCCCGGGGCTGCGCGAAGAGGCGGTCAACCTGAGCGGCGACACATCCCTGGCCGAGGCCATCGACCTGCTGTCCTGTGCCGACGCGGTGGTGTCCAACGACTCCGGCCTGATGCACGTGGCCGCGGCGCTGAACCGCCCGCTGGTGGCAGTGTATGGCTCGACGTCTCCCGGGTTTACCCCGCCGCTGGCCGACAAGGTCGAAGTGGTGCGCCTG
>NZ_JACARK010001335.1:0-1706 GCF_013386655.1 Pseudomonas sp. K5002
CACCGTATTTAGCACGGTGCCGCCGGCGGTCGATGGTCTTGGTACGTCTGCCGGCTTCGAACTGCGCCTGCAAGACCTGACCGGTCACAGTCACGCCGAGCTGCTGGGCGCCCGCGCGCAACTGCTCGCTGCCGCAAAAGAGTCCCCGGTGATCGGCAGCCTGCGCGATGAAGGCCTGTCGGACGCGCCGCAGATAAAAGTCGACATCGACCGGGAAAAAGCCGAGGCCCTTGGTGTGAGTTTCGATGTGGTCAGCGCTGCGTTATCGGCGGCCCTCGGTTCACAGCAAATCAACGAATTTGCCAACCAGGGGCGTATGCAGCGCGTGATTGTCCAAGCTGACGGCGGTAGCCGCCAGACACCCGAAGCGCTGCTGCGCCTGCAAGTGCTCAACCGGCAGAACACGCTGGTGCCCCTCGAAGCCTTCAGCCGTTTTGAATGGCAAGTCGGCCCGCTGCAGATCGTGCGTTACAACGGCTCGCAATCGCTGCGCTTTACCGGTGACGCCGCGGCTGGCTACAGCACCGGCCAGGCCATGCAGGTATTGCAGAACATCGCGGAGCAACTGCCGGGCGGTTTCAGCCTGGAGTGGGCCGGGCTGTCGCTGCAGGAGCAACAATCCGGTGCCCAGGTGCCGCTGTTGATGGGATTATCACTGTTGACGGTCCTGCTGGTACTGGTGGCCTTGTATGAAAGCTGGGCGATACCGTTTGCCGTGCTGTTGATCGTACCGGTTGGCGTGCTGGGGTCAGTGGCGGCCGTCACCATCATGGGCATGCCCAATGACGTCTATTTCAAGGTGGGTTTGATTACCATCATCGGCCTGTCGGCGAAGAACGCGATACTCATTGTCGAGTTTGCCAAAGAGCTGCACGCCCAAGGCGCACGTCTTGCAGATGCGTCGGTCCAGGCTGCACGCCTGCGCTTTCGCCCGATCATCATGACATCACTGGCATTTATCCTGGGCGTAGTGCCGCTGGCGCTCGCCACCGGGCCGGGCGCCGCCAGCCAGCAATCGATTGGAACTGGGGTGATTGGCGGAATGCTCGCGGCGACAGTGCTGGGCGTGTTGTGGGTGCCAGTGCTATTTGTAACGGTGATGGCGGTTTCTCAAAGACTCTCGGGGTCGCCGAAGAACATCTGAATCCGCGACCTTAACCACCGTTCCCCCGGATCATTGTCCTGTGACCCACGCCACGCCATGTGCAATTCAAATGTGCGCACCGGCAGTGGCGGCTCCTCAGCCCGCAAGCCACCCGCTGAAGTCAACGCTTCAGCGGCATAGTCCGGCACGGTCGCGACAATATCGGTGCCCGCCAGCAATGTCCCCAGCCCATTGAACTGCGGCACAGCCAGGACTACGTGGCGCTTGCGGCCCAGTTTTTCCAGTTCTTCATCCAGAAACCCGCTCAAATCCCCGGCAAACGACACCAGAGCATGGGGCCGGGCGCAGAAGTCATCCAGGCTCATGGAGCCCGGCATGCTGTCGGCTCGCAACAGCATCGGCTTGCTGCGGCGCAGGACTTTGCGTTTGGCGTTGGCCGGCAAATCGGTGGTGTAGCTCACGCCGATGGAGATTTCGCCGGAGGCCAGCAGGCCGGGCATCAGGATGTAGTTGACGCGGCGCACTACCAGCACGATGCCGGGGGCTTCGGCCCGCAGGCGCTTGAGCAGCAGCGGCAGCAGGGCGAATTCGACGTCGTCCG
>NZ_JACARK010001336.1:0-1207 GCF_013386655.1 Pseudomonas sp. K5002
CTCGCAGACGTATCTGTCGTTGCTGGACCACGCCACCTACACCGCCGGCGCCGTTCGGGCGATCTGGAAGGAACTGGGCGGCAGCATCCAGGGCCGCGACATCCAGGCGCCGGTACCGAAGAACGCCAAAGTGCTGGCTCGTGCGTTCTCGCCGGACCTGGCGGAGATCATCCGCGACATCAACAAATACAGTAACAACACCATGGCCCAGCAGTTGTTCCTGAGCCTGGGTGCGCAGTACCGCACCGATGCCGACGGCGACGACGCCAAGGCCGCCCAGCGCGTGGTGCGCCAGTGGCTGGCGAAAAAAGGCATCACCGCGCCGCACCTGGTGATGGAGAACGGCTCCGGCCTGTCCCGTGCTGAACGGGTCAGCGCCCGCGAAATGGCGACCATGCTGCAAGCGGCGTGGAGAAGCCCATACGCAGCGGAGTACATCAGTTCGCTGCCGATTGCCGGCACCGACGGCACCATGCGTAAACGCCTGAAGACCACGGCCATGCGCGGCGAAGCCCACGTCAAGACCGGCACCCTGAACACCGTGCGGGCGATTGCCGGGTTCAGCCGCGACAACAATGGCAATACCTGGGCTGTGGTGGCGATTCTCAACGATCCGAAACCGTGGGGCGCGTCCTCGGTACTGGACCAGGTGCTGCTGGACCTGTATCGCCAGCCGAAACTGGCGGCGGCGGCCCCGGTCCTCTAACAGCAGCAAATATCAAATGTGGGAGCTGGCTTGCCTGCGATGTATACGCCTCGGTCTATCAGGAATACCGAGGTGATGCTATCGCAGGCAAGCCAGCTCCCACATTGATCTCTAATAGCTTGAATGGCCGTGCACTTCAGGCAAGCACCCGCTCTGCCTCAACTCTGTCCCTGCCCGCCTGCTTGGCGGCATAGACACCCGAATCCGCCCGCAGCAACAAGCTGTCGACGCCCTCCTCGACCCGCCAACTGGCGACCCCGAAGCTCGCCGTCACCGTGCCGACACCTTCCATCGGCTCACCGCGCAACGCCTGCCACAACTCCACGGCAACATTGAACGCCTGGCTGCCGTCGGTATTGGCGCACAGCACCACAAACTCCTCGCCGCCCAGCCGGCAAAACACATCCGTGCGTCGTAACCGGTGGCTGATGCGCCGGCATAACTCCTTGAGCACTTCATCACCCACCGCGTGACCATGCTGGTCGTTGATGCGCTTGAAGT
>NZ_JACARK010001337.1:0-592 GCF_013386655.1 Pseudomonas sp. K5002
GGCGGCACCTTGCTGGTGTTCTCCCTGGTGCAGGGGCCGGAGTGGGGCTGGGCGGCGCCGTCGACCCTGGGCTGCATGGCCTTGGCGTTGGTGCTGCTCGGATTGTTTGGGTGGATCGAACACCGGGGCCGTGATCCGTTGATGCCGCTACGCTTGTTGGGCTACCGCGAGTTGCGCATGGCCATGGTGTTGACGGCGGTGTTCATGAGCAGCTTTGGCGTGCAGTACTACTTTCTGGCGGTGTACTACCAGCAGGTCTACGGCTACAGCGTGTTGCAGGCGGGGTTGGCGTTTTTGCCGGCGACGCTGGTGTGCACCGCGGGCATCTGGCTGGCGGAGCGTTCATTGGCGCGTCTGGGGTTGCGCAACACCCTGGTCAGCGGCCAGTTGGCGGGCGCGGTGGGTATCGCTTTGGTATGTGTGGCGTTGCCGACGGGGGCGGGGTTCTGGTCGTTGCTGCCGGGGATTTTCATCCTGAGTATTGGCCAGGGCATGACCTGGACGGCGATGTGGGTGGCCGCCGGGCTGGGCATCCGGCCGGGCGAGCAGGGCGTGGCGGCAGGCATGGCGTCCACCAGCCAGCAGATTGGCG
>NZ_JACARK010000136.1:0-4777 GCF_013386655.1 Pseudomonas sp. K5002
TCGTGCGAGTGGTTGGCGCGAGTCAGGCGGTCGAGTGGGTCGTAGTGGTAGTCGTGCTGACCTTTTCGAGTGTCGAGAATGCGGGTGAGGTTGCCGCGTTTGTCGTAGTCGTATTGGCGGCGCTGGTGGCGTTGTTCCTGTTGGGTGATCGCGTGGGCGTGCAGGCGGCCCTGGTCGTCATAGTGGTAGTGACTGAGGAGTTGGCCTTGCTGGCGTTGGTGTTCGCGGCCGGATTTGAACAGGTGCGAGGTGAGCAGGCTGCCATTCAGTTCGACGGTGGCGAGGTCGCCACCTTTGTCGTGGTGGAAGGCGAGGCGGTTGTTGTCTGGCAGCCGCAGGTAATTGAGTTGGCCGCATTCGTCGTAGCCATAGCGCAACGTGCCCCAGCCCTGGTGTTCGGCGGTGAGGCGGTTTTGCAGGTCGTATTCGTAATGCAGCGGCCAATGACCGTCGTCGACGCTGAGAAGGTTGCCGAGACGGTCGTAGGTGTAATCGACAATGCTGCGGTCGGGCAGGGTTTTTCTTACCAGGCGACCGGCAGCATCGCGCGCATAACCGGTAACCAACTGACTGCCGTCATCGCCGTATTCGGTCTTTTCCAGCAGATGCCCGGTGAGGTCGTAGGCATAGGCGGTGCGGCGCCCATCAAACCCGATTTCCTGCTGTATCAGGCCGTTGGCGTGGTACTCAAGCCGGTAGGTTTCCCCAACCTCATTTTCGATCTCGGTGAGTAACAACCGAACATTGTCGTAGCGGTATTTGAGCTGCGTGCCGTCCGGATTAATCCGACGGCTGATCAGGTGTAGGCCGTCGGCATATTCGTAGCGCGTAACCCGCCCCAGCTCATCACGCTCGGCAGTGATTTTTCCGTACGGGTTGTAGCTGAATTCGCGTGTGGCCCCGTCAGGCTGAATCACTTTCAGCAAACGACCTACGGCGTCCCACTGATACTGGGTCAGCGCACCATGCTCATCCTCGCAAGCCACCTGCCGCCCCAGCTCGTCATAGCGATAACGCCGCACACCGCCATTCGCCAGTTTTTCCTCAATGAGCTGGCCGCGTTCGTTCCAGATAAAGCGTTGGCTGCTGTTATCCGGATACCAAACACCCGTGAGCTTTCCGTGTTGGGTGTAGGTGTATTCGGTGTAATTGCCGTCCGGATCAGTCTTGCGAGTGATATCGCCTTGATCGTTACGCTGGTATTTCCACACCGCGTCACCACGGCGCACAACCCGTACGAACCCGTTGTCATGCTCGTAGGACGTCGGCGTATCGTCCCCGGGAAACAGCGCAATCAACCGACCGGCTTCGTCGTACTGATAGGCCGTCACCGCCCCCAGCGGATCCTGCTCGACCGTCAGCCGGCCTTTTTCATCGTAGGATTTGAAGTGCTGCGCGCCGTCCGGATCGATCCGCTGCACCAGCCGTGCGCGCTGGTCGTGTACGTAGACTTCCTGGCTGCCATCGGCGTTGTGCACGGTGACCGTGCCGTTGTCATCCCACACATACCGCGTGTCCATCTGCGAAAAGCTGGCCCAGTGCCGGACGCACCTTGCCGCCTTGCCGGACCGTTCCCACTCCCAGAAGAAACTCGCCCCACCGGCCAGTTCCCGCTCCAGGATCACCTGCTGATAGTCGTACCGATAACGCTCGCTTTCTCCTACAGCGTTGGTCGCTTCGATCAACCGCCAGGCATCGTCGTACGTGTAGGAAACAACGTTCTGCTCGGTAACCCAGCCGAGTTCCCGCTGCACCTGATAGTCGACCGCAACGATATGGCCGCGCTCATACCGCAGCAGCAATCCCTGGCCAACATGGTTATCGATCCGATGAATCCGCCCGGAATAATCGCGGGCAATGCGCAGCCGGTTGTCATACCCATCGCTGATCGCCGTCAGCACACCGTCACGGAAGTGGTAGAAAAGCGACGCCTGAGCCAGCACCCATTCATCCGGCAAAGCACCCAGATAAATCGCCGCTTCCGCCAGGCTATTGGTGATCGCCGGCCGTGCAGCAGAGGGCAGGGGAAAGGTGGTACTGCGGTTCTCGTGATCGGTCCACACCACCGATCCGCCGCTCACCACCAAGCGCTGCGCCAGCGCATGACTCCAGCCAAACCCCAACCCGCAATCCACTTCCACGGCACTGCTGCGATACAACCGCGTCCAGACAAATGGCAGCACACCCTCCAACGAGCCATCCGTGAGGGTCAGCAGTTCCTCACCAGTAACCATCGATACCGGGCAGCCATTCGTACAGGTGCTCGCCGAACAAGCCGACGCATCCCCATTGGGGTTTTTCGCCGAAGCTGGCGCATCATCCACAGGCTCCTGCTTCACCAACGCCGTGCGCGCCGTCTTCGGCTCCCGCACCATCGGTGCCGGGTTGGATATCTCGTCCACGCCAGCCTTCAACGGCACCGCCGCAGCCTTGACCGGCACTGCATGACTCTGAAGCGATAACGGCTTAAGCACCTCCGCATGCCTATCCAACGGGGTCGTACCACCCAGCTTGGCAATCTGCTCCAACCACTCCCGTGCCCGCTCGGACCTGACCTTGCCCAGCACCTGCGCGCCCAGCCGTACCGCCACACCCATACCGCCGGTAGCCCACAGCAACAGCAGGTTGAGCAACACCTCGGTGGTGATTTCCCCGAGCAACTCAAACATGTAATGCGGCGGCAGCATGCGCATCCAACTGACCATCGCGGACAGGTAGATGAACAGCAGCGGCTCGTCGCTGAGAATCAACAATCCCTTGGCAATCGCCTCATGACTGAGCTTCAGGAGCGCTCCAAGCTCGGCTTGGGAGAGGTACTGCAGGAGCTTTTCGCTGTTGGGCTTGATGTCTGCCAACCACTGGTACAGCTGCGCAATACCGTCCCAGAGGCCGTAAAGCACGTTTTCAAAGCCCCGCGCATAAGCCAGTTGCAGCGAGGTGTAGCGCTCGCCATAACCCGCCTTGGCATAGCTCTCCCATATCGGCTTGAACGTGCTCGTCCACTGACCGCGCAAGTTGCCTTCCAGCGAGCTGAGCTCGGACTGATAGGAGGCATACAGTGCCTTGATGTGATCCCTGGAAACGTTGGGGTAAAAGCTGACTCGATACTGCCGGTCGACGGTGCACTCGGTGACTTCGAGAATGCCGCTGGGGCCGATGGTCTTATGGATGGGATCGCCGAGGGGACCACCGTCTTGCGCGACTTCCTGCAGCATCACCGGCGTATTGCCGATGGGCACGAACCGTGTGCTCTGGAACATGTGCACCAGGGTCAACGGTGAGTTGGCCTTGCAGGTCGCGACGGTGCTGGCGGGATACAGGGAACGGGTGATGGGCGCGACCAGCGAAACCTCGTCGCCGACCTTGAACACCTGCTCGACATCCAGTGCCGAAAAGCTCCAGAAGCTCTCGGCCCACGCGTCGTAGGTGTTCAGGCAATGTGTGAAGTCGTTGAGAACCCCATCGACGTCGCGCGTCTTCGGGTCCATCGCCGCCACCACCAGAAAGCCAATGGCGGGAATCAAGAGGCAGCCCCATCGGGCAGGGCATTAATCGAAAAAAACATCGGCGTTCCCTCGCGCTGTGTGATCAGGCGAGGGACTTTGCAGAGGTTCTCAGGGCAGGGGAGTAGAGGTTATCCGGCAGTTCGGTAGGACGTTTCGTTAAACCTCCGGCAAGGTCGAGCCGCCATCCACCACCAGCGTTTGCCCAGTGATATAGCCCGCCAGGTCCGATGCCAGGAACAGCATTGCCCCGGCAATATCCGACGGTGCGCCCAGCCGTCCCAGTGGCACCCGGCTGGCGATCTGTGCATTTACCTGGTCATCCCCCAGGTTGCCCATGGCCGGGGTTGCGATCATGCCGGGCTCCACACCGTTGACTCGCACATTCAAACCGGCCAGTTCCAGCGCCGCATTGCGAATGAACCCGTTGACCCCGGCCTTCGACGCCGCATAGTGACTCAACCCCGGAAACGCAACCCGGGGACCTGTGACAGACGACGTAACCAGCACGCAGCCCCGACCCTGACGGCGGAACATCGGCAGCGCCGCCTGGGTCAGCCAGAACAACGCCGAGAGGTTGACCGCCAAGGTACGGCCGAGCATCGCCGGAGTGATCTCGGCAAAGGGCGTCAGCGGAAAATACCCGGCGTTATGCACCAGAATATCCAGCCGCCCCCAGTCGTGTTCCACCCCTGCAATCAGCTCGAAAACCGCAGCCGCATCCGCCAGATCCACCGTCACCGCTTCCACCTGGCAGCCGCGCCCGCACAGCTCCAGCGCGAGCGCCTCTGCCAGTTGCAGGTCGGCGATCATCACCCGCGCACCCCGCAGGGCAAACGCTTCGACGATGGCCCGACCAATACCCTGGGCGCCACCCGTTACCAATACGTTGCGACCAGTGAAATCCAGGTCTTCATTCATGACGCTGCTCCATACGCGCATAGGCCAGCGTCGGCACATCGACGATGCTTGAGCCCCCGTCCGCCACCAGCGTCGCACCCGTAATGATCGACGCGTCACTGGATGCCAGGAAGCGGCACACCCTGGCGATTTCTTCAGCGCTGGCCGGCCGGCGCAACGGCACATCGGCGCACACCCGGTCATAGGCGTGCTGCAGCGTCTCGCCATGGAAATCCATCAACGGCTGCATTTCCTCATCCGCCATCGGCGTGCGCACCCAGCCGGGGCACACCGCGTTCACCCGCACCCCGCGCGGGCCATAATCTCGGGCCAGCGAGCGATTGAGCCCGAGCAAGGCATGCTTGGCCGTGGTG
>NZ_JACARK010001338.1:0-2054 GCF_013386655.1 Pseudomonas sp. K5002
CCGAGGCCCAGGCCGTCAGCCACCAGGCCCAGTTGCAGCTCGGTGCCGAAGGTCTCCAGGTTGACCCGCAACGCCAGGCCCTGGTCCGACAGGGTGCGTTGCAACCCGGCACGGAAACCGCAGCCATCCGGGTTCAGGATCCAGCCATTCTGGTACACGTCCGCCAGCTTGCAGGGCTTCTTCGGCAGTTGGGCCTTGGCACACACCACCACCAGTTCCATCTTGCCGATGGACTCGCCGACGATGTTGTCCGGGAAGATCTTGCCCGCCGGAAACAGCGCCGCCGCCGCGTCCAGTTCGCCGCGCTCGATCTTGCCCACCAGTTGGCTGCCCCAGCCGGTAGCCACCTGGGCCCGCAGCTCGGGGAATTCACTGCGCAGGTGCTTGAGGGCGTCCAGCAACACCACGTCGCCAATGGTCTGCGGCACCCCCAGGCGCAGCAGGCCGGTGGGCGGCGCGTCGGTGGCCACCAGTTCACGCAGGGCGTCCATTTCCCGAAGGATCGAACGGCACTGTTCATACACCCGCGTACCGATCAAAGTAGGCTTGAGCGGCTTGGTGTTGCGGTCGAACAACTCCACCCCCAGCGCCTGCTCGAAGTTCTGCACGCGACGGGTAATGGCCGGCTGGGTCAGTTGCAGCGACTCGGCGGCATGGCTGATGGACTGGCAACGAATCACTTCGACAAAGGCATCGATATCGTCAATTTTCATTTGGGCCGCACATAGAGAACAGTCATTAAGATGTGTGAAAAGCATAGTTCCATAAACGGTGGCTGGATAGCCCAACCCCCGGACCGATAACGTCTAACGCTATTCAAACCGGTTCTAAATTACTTTCCGCTATAACCTAATCATTAAAAAATAGCATATTAACTATAAACATTATGCTTAGATAAACCCATCACCACGAACCACCCACGATGGAATTGTCATGACCCAGGCCCGACACCCGGAGAGACTCAGAGCATTCATTGGCGCCCTGGCGGAATTGATCGACGGCAACCCTCGCGAAGGCGACCTGCTGCACCGCGGCGGCAAGCTGCTGGCGCAACTGGTCAGCCACGATGACTGGCTGCCGGACGAGTTTGCCCAACCCGACCCCGAGCGTTATCAGCAATTCCTGCTGCACGCCGATTCGCGCCAGCGCTTCAGCATCGTCAGCTTTGTGTGGGGGCCGGGGCAGACCACGCCGATCCATGACCATCGCGTGTGGGGGCTGATCGGCATGCTGCGCGGTTCCGAGTATTCCCAGGGCTTTGCGCGTAACGCCGAGGGCGCACTGGTCGCCGACGGCAAGCGCATCCAGCTGGAACCCGGCCAGGTGGAAGCCGTGTCGCCGAAGATCGGTGACATCCATCAAGTCAGCAATGCCTTCCGTGACCAGGTGTCCATCAGCATTCATGTGTATGGCGCCAACATCGGTGCGGTGCGCCGCGCCGTGTACCAGCCGGACGGCAGCGAGAAACTGTTTATCTCCGGTTATTCCAACGCTTTTCTCCCGAACATCTGGGATTTGTCCAAAGACGCCCTGTCCAAAGAGAGCCCTGCCCCATGACTGTATCGAACCGCAGCTTCGCCCAGATTCGCCAGGCCCTGCTGGACCGTGAAGAAGTCGCCCTTGTGGATGTGCGCGAGGAAGCGCCTTTCGCCGAATCCCACCCGCTGTTCGCCGCGAATATCCCGCTGTCAAAACTGGAACTGGAAGTGTATTCACGCATCCCACGCCGGGATACCCAGGTGACGGTGTACGACAACGGTGAAGGCCTGGCACAGATCGCCGCCCAGCGCTTGCAGGCGCTCGGCTATACCGAGGTCAGCCTGCTGGAAGGCGGCCTGGACGGTTGGCGCAGCGCCGGTGGCGAGCTGTTTATCGACGTCAACGTGCCAAGCAAATCCTTTGGCGAGCTGGTGGAAAGCCAGCGCCACACACCGTCGCTGGCGGCTGAAGAAGTGCAGGCGTTGCTCGACAGCAACGCCGACGTGGTGGTGCTCGACGCCCGCCGCTTCGATGAATACCAGACCATGAGCATTCCCACCGGCATCAGCGTGCCC
>NZ_JACARK010001339.1:0-757 GCF_013386655.1 Pseudomonas sp. K5002
CACCAATCAACGGCACGCCGGTCGGCGTGGCCGGGCGCATACCGGCCCATTCGACCGCGTGCTGGTAGTCACCGGCCAGCGGGAACGTCTCAAGTGCCTGGCGCTTAATCAGCGCCAGGCGCTTGGGTTCCAGGCGGGTGTCGAAGCCGACAATATCCACCATCGCCGCCACCCGCAGTTGCTCACCGATGCGCGCGTAGACGATCTTGCGGTCGTAATCGGTGATGCTGATGTTCGGCGCCTGATGCTGCGCGCCAATCGGCACGCTCAGGCTGTAACCCTTGAGGGGATACAGCGGCAGCGACATCCCCGGCAAGGCCAGCTCGGGGCTGCGGTGCCCGGCGGCCAGCACCAGGTGCTGCACCGGCAAGACTTCACTGCCCATTTCGATAGCCTGCACGGCGCCTGCGCGGTGACGAATCGCCGTCACCTTGCGCCCCAACAGGAACGTGCAGCGCCCCGACGCTTCAAGGCGCGCCGCCAGTTGTTGGCAGAACCCATGGCAGTCGCCGACCTCTTCATTGGGCGTATAGATGCCGCCGGCAAAACTGGCGCTGTCCAGGGTCGGTTCCAGCCGTGCGCAGTCCGCCGCCGAGAGCACTTGCTGTTGCAGCGGGTCGGTCACTTTATTCAAGGCGCGTTCATAGCTGTCGAGGCTGCGAAAGGTCACCAGCTTGCCGTTGCGCCGCCAGTGGAAACCGCCCAGTTGGTCTTCTTCACGCCAGCGTTGCAGGGTGCCCTGGCTCAAGGACGCCAG
>NZ_JACARK010001340.1:0-162 GCF_013386655.1 Pseudomonas sp. K5002
GGCCAGACTTCCCAGGCCATCGCGTCAAAGCCGAAGCCGGCAACGCTGGCGGTATGTCGGCCGGCGCACAGGTCAAACGCGGTGCAATGCCAGTCCACCAGGTTGGCCACGGTGTGGTGTTCCACCATCACACCTTTGGGCAGGCCGGTGGAGCCGGAGGTG
>NZ_JACARK010001340.1:254-445 GCF_013386655.1 Pseudomonas sp. K5002
TAGATCACGTAGGCCAGGTTGGACGGCGTGACAGCGACGTGCGGGTTGCTGGCCGTATGGTGATGCCAGGTAAAACGGTCCAGGTTGATCACCGGCACGTCGAGTGCAGGCAGGCGCTCCAGCAGGGCGTGTTGCGTCAGCACCGCGACCGGGGCGCTGTCACTGAGCAGGTAGCTCAGGCGCTCGGCCGG
>NZ_JACARK010001341.1:0-650 GCF_013386655.1 Pseudomonas sp. K5002
CATCGCCCAGACCTTGAGCGCGGTGCGCGCCGATGTGCGCAGCGGCATGCGCCTGGCCGATGCGTTGGCCGCCCGGCCCCGGGACTTTCCGTCGATCTATCGGGCGCTGATCGCGGCGGGGGAGGAGTCCGGCGACCTGGCCCAGGTCATGGAGCGCCTCGCCGACTACATCGAGGAGCGCAATAACCTGCGGGGCAAGATCCTCACGGCGTTTATCTACCCGGGCGTGGTGGGGCTGGTGTCCATCGGCATTGTGATTTTCCTGCTCAGCTACGTGGTGCCGCAGGTGGTCAGTGCGTTTTCCCAGGCTCGCCAGGACCTGCCGGGGCTGACGTTGGCGATGCTCAATGCGAGTGATTTTATCCGCGCCTGGGGCTGGCTGTGTTTTGCCGGGATCGTGGGTGGTTTCTGGAGCTGGCGCCTGTACCTGCGCAACCCCGTGGCACGGTTGAGCTGGCACAGCCGGGTGTTGCGCCTGCCGTTGATCGGGCGTTTTGTACTGGGCCTCAACACCGCGCGGTTTGCCTCGACCCTGGCGATTCTCGGCGGGGCGGGCGTGCCGTTGTTGCGCGACCTGGAAGCGGCGCGCCAGACCTTGTCCAACGACCGCCTGAGCCAGTGTGTCAGCGACGCGACGACCAAGGTGCGCG
>NZ_JACARK010001342.1:0-1314 GCF_013386655.1 Pseudomonas sp. K5002
CCAGGGCCAGGCGGGTGGTGGACAGCAGCGCGAGGGCCACCAGGTTCACCGGATTGATCGCCGCCGCTTCGTTCAAGTGTTGCGCCACCCGTTCGCCGAGGCGGTTGGTGGTTTCGTTGAGCCACGCCGGCTTGTAGTTCGGGCCCAGCTCCTGGGAGCGCCAGTCGGGCTGCTCGCTGTCGAGGAATTCAGCCAGCTTGATCGGTTCGCCGAAGTTCACGGCGACCTGGCCAAAGCGCTGCTTGAGGGCGCCGACCACTTTGAAAATATCGAAAATCGACTCTTTCTTCTTGCTCGCACCGCGCAGTTCGCCCAGGTAAGTGCGGCCTTCCAGCACCCGCTCATAGCCGATGTACACCGGCACGAACACGATGGGCATGCGCGAGGAACGCAGGAAGCTGCGCAGGGTGATCGCCAGCATCCCGGTCTTCGGTTGCAGCATGCGCCCGGTGCGCGAGCGTCCGCCTTCGACGAAGTATTCCACCGGGAAACCCTTGGTGAACAAGGTGTGCAGGTATTCGTTGAACACCGAGGTGTACAGCGGGTTGCCCTTGAAAGTACGGCGCATGAAAAACGCCCCGCCACGGCGCAACAGGCTGCCGATCACCGGCATGTTCAGGTTGATCCCGGCGGCGATGTGCGGCGGGGTCAAGCCATTCTTGAACAGGAGATAGGAGAGCAGCAGGTAGTCGATATGGCTGCGATGGCACGGTACATAGATCACCTCGTAGCCCTGGGCGACCTTTTGCACACCTTCGATGTTGTTGACCTTGATGCCGTCGTAGATCTTGTTCCAGAACCAGCTCAGCACCACTTCGAGGAAACGGATGGCGGTGTAGGTGTAGTCCGAGGCGATCTCGTTGCCATAGCGCAGAGCCTGGGCCTTGGCTTTCTCGGGGGGGATTTTCTCGCGTTCGGCCTCGTCGAGGATCGCCTGGCGTACCAGTGGCATGTTCACCAGGCCCTTCACCAGGTTGCGCCGGTGGGACAGGTCGGGGCCGATCACTGCGGTTTTCAGGTTGCGAAAGTGCACCCGCAGGATGCGCTGGGCCATGCGCACGGTGCGTTCGTGGCCTTTATTGTGCTCGATCAACTCACGCAGGTTGATGGGCGCGGAGAATTGCACCCGGGTCTTGCGGCCCAGGATCAGGATGCTCAGCAGCCGGCGCAGGCGGCCGGTGACGGCCCAGCTGTCGGCGAAAAGCAGTTTCCAGGGGCTGGACTCGCTGTCGGGCGAATGGCCCCAGAACACCCTGACTGGAATGATCTGTGCATTCTCTACTGCGTGTTCGGTGAGCACATCAACCAGGCGGG
>NZ_JACARK010001343.1:0-1290 GCF_013386655.1 Pseudomonas sp. K5002
CAGCAGCGGCATGGCTTGCTTGGCGGCCTGCTGGATGACTTGTGCGTCGGTGCCGGCAAAACCGAGGTTGCGCAAGGCGGCCACATCCGGACGTTCCTGGGGCGCCAGCACACCTTGCACAAAGCCCATTTCCATCAGGGCCTTCATCTTCGCCAAGCCTTGCAGCGCAGCTTCCTTCGGGTTGGAGGACTGCTGGCTGTTGCTTTGGGACGCGACGTTGCCGTAGGACAAGCCGCCGTAGTTATGGGTCGGCCCCACTAGACCGTCAAAATTGACTTCACAGGATTTCATCGGCGAGGCTCCACGAACATCTGTATTTTTATAGGCATCAAATTACTTGAACACACCACAAATCAAGTGTGGGAGCGGGNNCCCGCTCCCACATTTAGATCAGCGTCACACCCGGGGTTAACGTCGCCGGTAGCACCAGGCTCGGGGTCTCAAGGGAGGCCACCGGGTACGCGCAATAGTCCGCCGCGTAATAGGCGCTGGCGCGATGGTTGCCCGAAGCCCCTACCCCGCCAAATGGCGCGCTGCTCGCAGCACCCGTCAGCTGTTTGTTCCAGTTGACGATCCCGGCACGGCTTTCCAGCCAGAACTGCTGGTAACGCGCCTCGGAATCCGACAGCAACCCGGCCGCCAAGCCGTATTGAGTGTTGTTGGCCTCGGCAATCGCCGCCTCGAAATCAGCGTAGCGGATCACTTGCAGCAGTGGGCCGAACAGCTCTTCGTCAGCGCGTTCCGTAACCTCGGTCACATCGATAATCCCCGGCGTCAGCAACGCAGCCTGGGCCTGGGGTTGAGTCATTTCCAACAGCGCCACGGCGCCATTGGCCAACAGCAATTCCTGGGCATCCATCAACGCCTTGGCAGCACCGAGGGAAATCACCGAGCCCATGAACGGCGCCGGCGTTTGGTCAAATGCGCCGACTTCGATGGTCGAGCTCACCGCCACCAGGCGTGCGAGCAACGCATCGCCCCAGGCGCCTTCCGGCACCAGCAGGCGACGGGCACAGGTGCAACGCTGGCCAGCGGAGATAAACGCCGACTGGATAATGGTGTACACGGCCGCATCCACATCGGCCACTTCGTCCACCACCAGCGGGTTGTTGCCGCCCATTTCCAGCGCGAGGATCTTGTCCGGGCGCCCGGCGAATTGCTGGTGCAGATGGTTGCCGGTGCGGCTGGAGCCGGTGAAGAACAGACCGTCGATGCCCGGATTCGCCGCCAGGGCGATCCCGGTTTCCCGTGCGCCTTGCAGCAGGTTCAACACGCCCGCCGGCAGGCCGG
>NZ_JACARK010001344.1:0-1491 GCF_013386655.1 Pseudomonas sp. K5002
ATGGTGGCGGCGTCGAACAGCTCATCGGCGTAGTCGAAGGACAGGCTCAGGCGCCCGTTGCGGTCTTCTTCAGTGTGCAGTTGCAGGTCGAACTTGGCTTCGCGGCTGTGCCATGCCAGCTCGTCGGCAAGCAGGCCCGGCAAGCGGCGCAAGGCGCCGAGGTCACGTTGCTGGTGGTTGAACATCACCTGGAACAGGCCTTGTTCCCGGGCTTGGGGGAAGGCTTCCAGCAGCTGTTCGAAAGGCAGGTCCTGATGGGCCTGGGCGCCCAGCGCTGCGGTGCGGGTTGCCGTCAGCAACTCGGCGAAGGGCAGGCGCGCATCCAGTTCGGCGCGCAGTACGAGGGTGTTGATAAAGAACCCGATCAGGCCTTGGGTTTCCTGGCGCGGACGGTTGGCGTTGGGCACACCGATGCGAATATCGCGCTGGCCGCTGTAGCGATAGAGCAGGCTCTGGAACGCGGCGAGCAACAGCATGAACGGCGTGGATTCGTGGCTTTGGGCAGTCTTGCGAATGGCTTCGCCGAGGCTCGCGCTCACACGCACACTGTGACGCGAGGCACTGCGCAGGTGCTGCGCCGAACGCGGGTGATCGGTGGCCAGGCTCAGGGTTGGGTGCTCGTCGCCCAGTTGTTGTTTCCAGTAAGCCAGTTGTCGCTGGCCCTCGCCTTCGGCCAGCCACTGGCGCTGCCAACTTCCGTAGTCGGCGTATTGCAGGGCCAGCGCTGGCAGCTCCAGGGGTTGGCCCTGGGACGCAGCGGCGTACAGTCGCGAGAATTCGTCGATCAACACGTTCAGCGACCAGCCGTCCGCGATGATGTGGTGCAGGGTCACCAGCAGTTGGTGGTCGTCGTCATCCAGGCGTACCAGCGTTACCCACAGCAGCGGGCCTTTCTCCAGGTCGAACTGGGTGCGGGCTTCGTCTTCACGAATCTGCTTGGCACGGGCTTCCCGCTCGGCGGCAGGCAAATCGCTGAGGTCGATGACTTGCAGGTCGAAATCAGCCTTGGCGTCGACCCGCTGGAAGGCCTGGCCATCGCGCTCGAAGAAGCGCGTGCGCAGGGCTTCGTGGCGCTGGATCAGTTGCTGGAAGGTTGCGCGCACCGCGTCTTCATCCAGCTCGCCGCGCAACCGCAAGGCGCCGGGAATGGTGTAGGCGCTGCTGTGCGGGTCGAGTTGCCAGGTGATCCACAAGCGGTTTTGCGCGAGGGATTGCGGCAGGTCTTCCTGGCGCGACAACCCATGGATTGCGCCTTGGGCCACGCCGCCGTCCTGCTGCAATTGCCCGACGCTGGTGGCGAAGGCCGCCAGGGTGGGCGCTTCGAACAACAGGCGCAGGTTCAGTTCCAGGCCGAGGGTTTCCCGCAGCCGGGCGACGACCTGGGTGGCGCTGATGGAGTTGCCCCCCAGCAGGAAGAAGTGATCGTCGGCGGCGACCTGCGTCACCTGCAATTGCTCGCACCAGATCGCGGCAATCCGGCTTTGCAGCTCG
>NZ_JACARK010001345.1:0-489 GCF_013386655.1 Pseudomonas sp. K5002
GCCACCTTGAGCCTGCAACGGCAACTGTTCAGCAGTCGCGCCCAGGCCCTGGCCACGGAGCAGCAAGGCCTGCGGGAAACCATCGCCGGGGCCGAGGCACAATTGCGCGGCACCCGGGAATCCCAGGCCAGCAAAGTGCTGCAACGCACCGCGATGAATGAACAACTGCAAGGCCTGCGCGAGCTGGCGCGGGACGGCTACATTCCGCGCAATCGGCTGCTGGAAAATGAACGGCTGTATGCCCAGCTCGACGGTGCGATTGCCGAGGATTTCGGCCGCATCGGCCAGTTGCAACGGCAAGTCCTTGAGCTGCGCCTGCGCATCCGCCAGCTCGGCGAAGACTTCCAGAAAGACCTGCGCGGCCAACTGGCCGAAACCCGCACCCGCAGCGACGACTTGCGCAACCGGTTGGCCTCGGCCGAATTCGAACTGGCCAACAGCCTGGTGCGCGCGCCGGCGGCTGGCGTGGTGGTGGGGCTGGAGGTGTAC
>NZ_JACARK010001346.1:0-904 GCF_013386655.1 Pseudomonas sp. K5002
ATCCCGTGGAGGCCAAACCCCATGGCTAAGCGCACTTGCCTGGTATTGGTCGCGACCCTGGGCCTGGGCGCCTGCCATCTTGCGCCACCGCTGGACGTGCCGGAGGTACCCATCGCCGCGCAGTTCCATACCCAGGGACCGTGGACCGTCGGCACGCCGAACGACCAGGCGAGTCGCGACGGTTGGTGGCACATCTACAAGGACCCGCAACTGGATGCGATGGAGCAGCAGTTGCTGCAAAGCAACCCGGACTTGAGCGCGGCACTGGCTCACTATTCCCAGGCCCAGGCGTTTTTGGCCCAGGCGCAATCCGGGCTGTTTCCAAAGCTGATCGGTTCCAGCAATGCCCAGCGCATTCGCCAGTCGGACACCCGGCCACTGCGCTCGGCCAGCCCGCCGAATGTTTACGATTCCGGGACAGTGGGGGTCGAACTGGACTATGAAGTCGACCTCTGGGGCCGTGTGCGCGACACCGTTGCCGCCGGCACCAGCGACGCCCAGGCCGCCAAGGCGGACCTGGCTTCGGTGCGTCTGAGCTTGCAGGCGCAATTGGCCGACAGCTACATCCGCCTGCGTGGCATCGACCGGCAAGACCAGTTGCTGCAGGAAACCAGCGATGCCTATGCCAAGGCTTTGAGCCTGACCGAAGGCTTGCACGGCGGCGGTATCGTCTCCGGGCTGGACGTGGCGCGGGCGCGTACCCAACTGTCGACGGTCAAGTCGCAGCTGAGCCAGAATTTGGTGCAGCGTGCAGTGCTTGAACACTCGATAGCGGCGATGCTGGGTGAGTCCGCATCGACCTACACGATTGCCCCAAGCGTCGCGGATATCGCCTTGCCCGGCGTGCCCACCGGTGTACCGTCTACGCTGTTGCAGCGTCGGCCGGACATCGCCGCTGCCGAGC
>NZ_JACARK010001347.1:0-528 GCF_013386655.1 Pseudomonas sp. K5002
CAGGCTCAGGCTGTGCTTGCCGAGCATGCGCTCCAGGCGCTCCGGCGACACCGCCGTGAGGCGCCGACCGGTGAGCTCGGCGAGGCGATTAAGGTCCAGCAACTGGTTCTGTGGAAACAGCACCATGAGTGCACCCACGGCATCATCGAGCAGTACGGCTTGAACCTTCTGCGCCGGGTTCAGGCCGGGGCGTTCGGTAACTTCCGTGTAGCTGATGGCGAGCTTTGCAAGCAGCGTCCGAATCACCGAGGGTGCAGTCGGTGGGGCTGTGGCGAGGGCAACTTCTGACATGGCCTGAATCCAATTTCCTACAGTCATTGGAGTATAACCAGCTTGATACAAGTGAGGGTTGTCTAAGTGAGTCAGCCGTCACACTTGGCCGTATTGCTGCCCATGTCTCAGCCAGCGATCCAGCAGCGGGCTGACGTGTTCCGGCCAACGCTCCAGTAACGCCTGGGCCGCGTCGCGCACGGCGGGCAGCAAGTCGGCATCGCGCATCAGGTCGGCGACCTTGAATTGCAGCAGGCC
>NZ_JACARK010000137.1:0-3452 GCF_013386655.1 Pseudomonas sp. K5002
GGCGGCCCTGATGCCACGGGTACGCGCGCTGTTCGGCAGCGAGCGGCCCACGGATGAAACGCGTGACCCCGCCGAGCTGATCAACGAATGCCTGCAAGAGCGCCGCCAAGCCCTCGTCGCGCTCAAGGCACCCTGGCAACAATGGGCAGAAGAATTGCGCAACATTTGCCTGCAGGCCGTCGCCGCCAAAGCCGTCGATGGTCGCAAGATGCAAGCCCGTTACTTCGAGCCCTGGTTCGAAAAAATCAGCGCCTGGGCAGCTGACGAGTCTCTCGAACAACTGGACATCGGCACCGGTTTCACCCGCCTGACCCCCGACGGCATGGCCGAAGCCTGGAAAGGCGAACCACCACGCCATCCGGGTATCGACGCCATGGCCAGTCTCAAGGCCAGCCTCGACGCCCTGCCAACGCCCGATGCTGCTGTGCTGCAACACGCCGCCGGCTGGGTGGGGAAACGCTTCGAAGAAGAAAAGCGCCGTCGCGCCGAAATGGGCTTCGACGACATGCTGATCCGCCTCAACGCCGCCCTGCAAGCCGACGGCGGCGAGCGTTTGGCCAGCGTGATCCGCGAGCAATTCCCGGTCGCCCTGATCGACGAATTCCAGGACACCGACCCGGTGCAATACAGCATCTTCGACAGTATCTACCGCATCGAAGAAAACCACCTCGACAGCGGCCTGTTCCTGATCGGCGACCCAAAGCAGGCGATCTACGCCTTTCGTGGCGCCGACATCTACACCTACCTGCGCGCGCGCCAGTCCACCACCGGCCGCCATCACACCCTGGGCACCAACTTCCGTTCGAGCCACGCCATGGTCGAGGTGGTAAACCACGTATTCCAGCGCGCAGAAAAAGGCCGTGGAGCGTTCCTGTTCCGTGAACCAGACGGTACGAATCCGGTGCCGTTCCAGTCGGTATTGTCCCAAGGCCGTAAGGAACAACTGCAGGTCAACGGTCAGACGTTGCCTGCGCTGAATCTCTGGCATCTACCCACCGACCAGCCGATCTCCGGCGTGCTCTACCGCCAACAGTTGGCCGCGTCCTGTGCCAGTCAAATCGTCGCGTTACTCAATGGCGGCCAGCAGGGAACTGCCGGATTCCTCGGCAAAGACGCTAGCTTCAAAGGCGTGCTGCCGTCAGACATCGCCATCCTCGTGCGCGACGGCAAGGAAGCCCAGGCCGTGCGCGGTGAACTGGCTGCCCGTGGCGTGCGCAGTGTTTACCTTTCCGACAAGGATTCCGTGTTCGCCGCCCAGGAAGCCCACGACCTGCTGGCCTGGCTCAAGGCCTGTGCCGAGCCGGACGTCGAGCGCCCACTGCGCGCCGCCCTGGCTTGCGTCACCTTGAACCTGTCGCTGCCCGAACTGGAGCGTCTGAACCAGGACGAACTGGCGTGGGAACAACGCGTAATGCAGTTCCGCGATTACCGTACGATCTGGCGCACCCAAGGCGTGCTGCCGATGCTGCGGCGCCTGTTGCACGACTTCAAATTGCCGCAAACCCTGATCACCCGCAGCGATGGCGAGCGGGTATTGACCAACCTGTTGCACCTCTCGGAATTGCTGCAACAGGCGGCCGCAGAGCTGGACGGTGAACAAGCGCTGATTCGCCATCTGGCCGAACATCTCGCGCTTTCCGGCCAGGCCGGTGAAGAGCAGATCCTGCGCCTGGAAAGTGATGAACAACTGGTCAAAGTGGTAACGATCCACAAATCCAAGGGGCTGGAATACGACCTGGTTTTCCTGCCGTTCATTTGCTCGGCAAAACCGGTGGATGGCAGCCGCCTGCCGTTGCATTACCACGACGCAAACGGCAAATCCCAGGTCAGCCTCAGGCCCACCGCCGAGTTGATCGCCCAAGCCGACGATGAACGGCTGGCCGAAGACTTGCGTCTGTTTTACGTGGCGCTGACCCGCGCCAAACACGCCTGCTGGCTGGGCATCGCCGACCTCAAGCGTGGCAATAACAACAGCTCGGTGCTGCACCTGTCGGCCCTGGGCTACTTGCTCGGCGGCGGCGCTTCACTTGGCGAGTCCGGCGACCTGGCCCGCTGGTTGCTTGACCTGCAGGAAGGTTGCCCGGCACTGCATTACGCAGAAATGCCCGAGGCCGATGCGGTCGTATTCCACCCGCCGCGTAACCAAGCCACCTTGCTCGCGCCGCTGCTGCCCAAGCGCAAGGCGGCAGAAAACTGGTGGATCGCTTCCTACAGTGCGCTGCGTATCGGCGAGAGCATGAGTGCGGCGAGCCTCGAAGCGCCGGAAAGCCCACAAGCGCAGAAGCTGTTCGATGACGAACGCCTCGACCCGGATGCCCCACGCGAAGTGCCGGCTTCCGGTGGCGATATTCACCGTTTCCCACGCGGGCCGAATCCCGGCACCTTTCTCCATGGCCTGCTGGAATGGGCGGGCGGCGAAGGCTTCAATGTTACCCCGGAGGCCATCGAAGATGCGGTCGCCCGCCGCTGCAACCGACGCGGCTGGGAAGGCTGGATCGGCACACTCGGCGGTTGGCTCGGGCATCTGTTGCAAGCCCGGTTGCCGCTGGGCAACGGGCAGGTGGCCCTTAGCGAGTTGCGGCAGTACCAGATTGAAATGGAGTTCTGGTTTGCCAGCCACAAAGTCGACGTCCTCGCACTCGACAAACTGGTGTGCCAGCACACTCACAATGGCGTATCCCGCGTGGCCGCCGAACCGGTGCTGCTCAACGGCATGTTCAAGGGTTTTATCGACCTGACCTTTGAACACGAAGGCCGCTACTACGTGGCCGACTACAAATCCAATTGGCTTGGTCCCGATGATTCGGCCTACACACAGCAGGCCATGGAACTGTCGATCCTCGACCATCGTTACGACCTGCAATATGTACTTTACCTGCTGGCCCTGCATCGTCAGCTGAAGGCGCGGCTGCCGGAGTACGACTACGACCGTCACGTCGGCGGCGCGTTGTACCTGTTCCTGCGGGGCACCCATTCCGCGAGCCAGGGCGCGTATTTCACCCGACCGCCCCGGGAATTGATCGAAAGCCTGGACCTGCTGTTCCAGGGCAAACCGCTACCACCCAAGGCCGAGCCCGCCTGGGAACAAGGAGAGCTGCTATGAGCCTGTCGCCGTTACCGCTTGAGGAGCTGACGCCCCTCAGCCGCGCCGCCGACCTGGTGCAACTGCTCGATCTCTGGGTGCAGCGCGGCTGGTTGCGCGCGCTGGACAAGGCCTTTGTCGGCTTCCTCCACGAACTCGATCCGCAGGCTGACCCTTTAGTCCTGCTGGCCGCGGCCCTGACCAGCCACCAACTGGGCCATGGCCATGTGTGCCTGGACCTGTTCGAAACCCTCAAGGCCCCGGATTTCGCTCTGTCGCTGCCACCCGAAGGCGATGTGCAAACCGGCGTCATGCTGCTGCCATCACAGTTGCTCGACGGCCTGGACGGCGCCCATTGGTGCCATGCCCT
>NZ_JACARK010001348.1:0-512 GCF_013386655.1 Pseudomonas sp. K5002
CTTGCGCTGGGCGAGTTGGGCGACCGACAGGCCCTTGGCCCGCTGCGTGATGCGGCCGACGATGGCGACCCGGAAGTACGCAAGGCGGTGCGCATTGCCCTGGCACAACTGCAATGAACAGTGCACCGAACGGCATTGGCCGCGATGATGATGGGCGCTTGAGGCTGGAATGGCGCGACGGCGTGCAATGGATCGACCACGCTCGCCTGCGCCGTGAATGCCCGTGCTCGCAGTGCCGGGCCTTCCGATTGAGAGGCATGCCGCCGCTGGTGTCGGACCGTGTCCGGGTGCTGGAGGTCCATCCCCAGGGGTATGGCGTGCAGTTGATTTTCAGCGATGGGCACCAGCGGGGGATTTACCCGTGGGCTTATTTGGCAGCAATGGGGCTCCAGACCGGGGCGCCAATCTCCGCTGGTCAGGTGCGCGACTGAGGTTGCAGGTGTGCCGGCAGCCGGCGCAGCGTCCACCACACCGTCAGCATCGCTGCCACGGCGCTGAGGGCGATGCCGATC
>NZ_JACARK010001349.1:0-702 GCF_013386655.1 Pseudomonas sp. K5002
GTGATGGAAGCCGCGACCGCCGCCGTGCTGGCCCACGATGAAGTCACCCAGGGCATGCGCGAAACCTACCGCCGCCGCCGCGACCTGGTGGTAGCAGGCCTCGGCGGTTGCCCGGGCATTCACGTGCGGGCCCCGCAGGCAGGCATGTTCGTGTTGGTGGATGTGCGGGACACCGGCCTCGGCTCCTTGGATTTCGCCTGGCGGCTGTTCCGCGAAGCAGGGGTTTCCGTGCTGGATGCCGCGGCCTTCGGCGAACCGGCCCAGGGGTTTGTGCGGCTGTCGTTTACCCTGGGTGAAGCGCGACTGGCCGAAGCCTGTGAACGTATCAGCCGCTTCGTCGCCAAGCTCGCCGGAGAACCGCGAATCGAGCCTGCTGCGAAAATCATAAGCGTACAGCCGGTGGCTGCGAAGAAGATGATCGAGGTGCTCGACCTGCATAAACGCTTTGGCAATATCGAGGTGCTCAAGGGCATCTCCCTGACCGCCCACGAAGGCGAGGTGATCTCGCTGATCGGCGCCAGCGGCTCGGGCAAAAGTACCTTGCTGCGCTGCATCAACATGCTCGAAGTGCCGGACCAGGGCAGCATTCACGTCGACGGTGAAAGCATCAAGCTCAACTACGGCCGGCCCGGCGCACCGCTGGTGGCCGACGCCAGGCAACTGGTGCGGATTCGCTCGACACTCGGCATGGTGTTCCAGAAC
>NZ_JACARK010001350.1:0-736 GCF_013386655.1 Pseudomonas sp. K5002
ACATGGTCGACCTCGACAGCAACCCGACCAAGCTGATCGAAGTGGTCGAGGTGGGCAAGCAGATGCTGATGACCCGTGGCGCACTGACCACCTTCAGCGTGGCGAATGACGTGGCGAAATATTTCGCGATCATCCCGGCGGCGTTTGTCGCGACCTATCCGCAACTCGGTGCGTTGAACGTGATGCACCTGAGCAGTCCCAACTCGGCGATCCTCAGTGCGGTGATTTTCAACGCGTTGATCATCGTGGCGCTGATTCCCTTGGCCCTGCGCGGCGTGACGTACCGGGCGATTGGCGCGGCAGCGTTGCTCAATCGCAACCTGCTGATCTATGGCCTGGGCGGGGTGCTGGTGCCGTTTGCCGGGATCAAGCTGATTGACCTGGTGCTGACCGGGCTGGGTCTCGTGTAGCACCGCAAACCCAATGTGGGAGCGGGCTTGCTCGCGAATACGGAGTGTCAGCCAACTCGACTGTCACTGACACACCGCTTTCGCGAGCAAGCCCGCTCCCACTATTGAACCGCATTGACCAGGAATGACATGCCCGCATTAAACGAAGAACGCCCCGACCCCGACGCCCTTCTCGCCCGGGTCCAGCAGGAAGAACAGGCCGCCTTGCGCGGCAAACTGCGTATCTACTTCGGCTCCAACGCCGGGGTGGGCAAGACCTGCGCCATGCTTGACGCGGCGCAACGGGAAGTCAGCCTGGGCCGCGACGTACTCGCCGGTGTGGTGGA
>NZ_JACARK010001351.1:0-1716 GCF_013386655.1 Pseudomonas sp. K5002
GGCCTGGACGCTGCATTGCTCGACGGACACACGCGCACCGTCGGCGTCCACCACCGCCACTTCCACCGGGCGCCGGGTTTTCCGGTCGACCAATTGCAGGCTTTCACCTTCGTTGGCGAAATGGCGGTTGCCCCAGCCGATGAACGCCATGATCACCACCCGGAAATCCTCGCCAACCGGCGTCGGCACGTACTCGAAACGGGGCGGCCGCTCGCTGTATTGCCGGCGTTCCAGCAGCCCCGCTTCCACCAGGCTGTTGAGCCGGCGGGTGAGCATATTCGGAGCGATTTCCAGGCTCTGGGAAAACTCGTCAAAACGCCGCAACCCTTGCAGCGCGTCGCGCATGATCAGGATGCTCCACCACTCGCCTACCCGTTCCACTCCACGGGCTACCGGGCATTCGGCATTCACCAGCGACTTACGTTGCATTGCAGTTCCTCTGTGGGGCGGCTACGGAAATTTCAGCTATCGGATGTTACTTTCATAATGATAGTTTCGTCCATGCATTGCTACCAACCTGAAATTTGCGGAGCTAAGCGATCATGAGTAAGCGAATTGTTGTGACCGGCATGGGTGCAGTGACACCGCTGGCAACCGGCGTGGAACAGACCTGGAAGCGCCTGCTGGCCGGTGAATCCGGGATTCGCAGGCTACCCGAGGCATTGATCGGCGACCTGGCAATCAGCATCGGCGGCCAAGTGTTGGACCGCATCCAGGACCCTGAAGCCGGCTTTGACCCGGACACTGTCATCCCGGCCAAGGAACAACGCAAGATGGACCGGTTCATCGTGTTTGCCCTGGCCGCCGCGCAAGAGGCCCTGGCCCAGGCTGGCTGGAGTCCGCAGACGCCCTCGCAGCAGGAACGTACCGCGACAATCATCGCCTCCGGCGTGGGTGGTTTTCCCGCGATTGCCGAGGCCGTTCGTACGGCTGACAGCAAAGGGCCTCGCCGCCTGTCGCCGTTCACGATCCCGTCATTCCTCGGCAACATGGCGGCCGGGCACGTGTCGATCCAGCATCAACTGAAAGGTCCGCTGGGCTCCCCCGTCACTGCCTGCGCCGCCGGCGTACAGGCGATTGGTGATGCTGCGCGAATGATCCGTGCCGGCGAAATCGACATCGCCGTGTGTGGCGGCGCCGAAGCCTGTATCCACCGAGTCAGCCTCGGCGGTTTTGCTGCGGCGCGTGCGCTGTCGAGCGATTACAACGACACGCCGGCATTGGCTTCCCGCCCGTTCGATCAAGGCCGCGACGGGTTTGTGATGGGCGAAGGTGCCGGGCTGTTGGTGATCGAGGAACTGGAGCATGCATTGGCTCGCGGGGCGACGCCTATCGCAGAGCTGGTGGGCTACGGCACCAGCGCCGACGCCTATCACATGACCTCGGGCCCGGAAGATGGCTCGGGTGCACGCAGGGCAATGGAACTGGCGATCGCGCAGGCAGGGATCAGCGCCGCACAGATCCAGCACTTGAACGCCCATGCCACGTCGACCCCCGTAGGCGACAACGGCGAACTGGCAGCGATCAATACGCTGTTCGGTGCAAATGCCAGCGTCGCGATCAGCGCCACCAAGTCGGCGACCGGCCATCTGTTGGGCGCCGCGGGCGGGATCGAGGCGATCTTCACTGTGCTCGCCCTGCGCGACCAGATTGCCCCGGCGACCCTCAACCTGGATAACCCGGACCCCGCCGCCGATGGGCTGGATATGGTCCGGG
>NZ_JACARK010001352.1:0-1355 GCF_013386655.1 Pseudomonas sp. K5002
CGCCAGGCGCGGTCGAAGTGCTTGTCGAAACGCGTGCCCACGCCCTGGATCAGCAGGCGCATCGGTTTGTTCGGGATCGCCGCGAAGCCCTTGACCCGCAGGATGCCGTGCTTGACCACCAGTTGGGTCAGGGCGTCCAGCAGCTGGCTTTCGTCGGCCTGGGGCAGTTCGATGGAGATGGAGTCGAAGGCATCGTGGTCGTGGTCGTCTTCACCTTCGTGGTGATGATCGTGATGGCTGTGGCGGCCATCGATGTGTTCTTCCGAGCCCGCGCCCAGGCCGATCAATACATCCAGCGGCAGGCGACCGCTGCTGGCTTCGATGATTTTGACCGCCGGCGGCAGTTCTTCTGCCACTTCCAGGCGCACACGGGCCAGGTCTTCAGGGCTGATCAGGTCGGACTTGTTGAGGATCACCAGGTCGGCGCTGGCCAGTTGGTCAGCGAACAGCTCGTGCAGGGGGGATTCGTGGTCCAGGTTCGGGTCGAGCTTGCGCTGGGCGTCAACCTGGTCCGGGAAGGCGGCGAACGTGCCGGCGGCCACGGCTGGGCTGTCGACCACGGTGATCACGGCGTCAACGGTGCAGGCGCTGCGGATTTCCGGCCACTGGAACGCCTGGACCAAGGGTTTTGGCAGGGCCAGGCCCGAGGTTTCGATGAGGATATGGTCGAGGTCGCCGCGACGGGCCACCAGTTCGCGCATCACCGGGAAGAACTCTTCCTGGACCGTGCAGCACAGGCAGCCATTGGCCAATTCGTAGACGCGGCCGTTCGCCTCTTCTTCGGTACAGCCGATGGAGCATTGCTTGAGGATTTCACCGTCAATGCCCAGCTCGCCGAACTCGTTGACGATCACCGCGATGCGGCGCCCCTGGGCGTTATCCAGCATGTGGCGCAGCAAGGTGGTCTTGCCCGAGCCGAGGAAGCCGGTAACGATGGTGACGGGGAGTTTGGCCAGTGTTTTCATCGGATGCCCTTTGGGGCGGGCATACGGGACGAGTGGCCCTGCGCAGGTGCGCAGAAGCAGAATTCGCCACCGGATCACCCCGCCCGGTTGAAGTAGAAAATCGGTTGCGAGGCAGGTCTCCTGGCTTGGGGCTTGCCGGCGGTGATGCCGGCGCTGGCTGCGCCTTCCCGCCTTGTTCAGGCAGTGGCGTGGCAGTCAGATAAACCCTTTACAGTTGCGGGGGCAGCCGCGGCATTGACCGCGTTCCCTTCTTAGCTTCGGCCTGGGCCGAAGAACCTCGAAGGTGCAAGGCTACGCAGTGCGCGGGGACGGGTCAATGTCCGAGCGTTTGGCACTAAGCAGCGCCAGGCGCTCCAGCATGCCTTCGCTCGCCGCCGGCCCGGCCTGGAC
>NZ_JACARK010001353.1:0-1351 GCF_013386655.1 Pseudomonas sp. K5002
CGCCTGAAAAGCACCGCCGCGCAACTCGGCCAGGGCAACCTTGCGGCCCGCACAAAAATCCCGCCCAGCTCCAACATCGGCAGCCTGGCGGCGGTGTTCGACACCATGGCCAACGACATCGAACAGCTGCTCAACCAGCAACGCGACTTGCTCAATGCCGTCTCCCATGAACTGCGTACGCCGCTGACGCGCCTGGACTTCGGCCTGGCCCTGGCGCTGTCCGACGACCTCCCGGCGGCCAGCCGTGAGCGGCTGCAAGGGTTGGTGGCGCACATTCGCGAGCTGGATGAGCTGGTGCTGGAGCTGCTCTCCTACAGCCGTTTGCAAAACCCGGCGCAAACACCCGAGCGGGTGGAAGTGGTGCTGGATGAGTTCATCGACAGCATCCTGGGCAGCGTCGACGACGAACTGGAAAACCCGGATATCGTGATCGACGTGGTGCTGGACTGCGCCGTGGAACGCTTCACCCTGGACCCGCGCCTGACCGCCCGGGCCCTGCAAAACCTGCTGCGCAACGCCATGCGGTATTGCGAGCGGCGAATTCAGGTGGGGGTGAAGGTGTGTCCCAGGGGGTGCGAGATTTGCGTGGATGATGACGGCATTGGCATTCCGGTTGACCAGCGAGAGCGGATTTTCGAGCCGTTCTACCGGCTGGATCGCAGCCGGGATCGAGCCACTGGCGGTTTTGGCCTGGGATTGGCCATCAGCCGGCGGGCGCTGGAGGCGCAGGGCGGAACATTGACGGCCCAGGCTTCACCATTGGGTGGTGCACGCTTCCGGCTCTGGCTGCCGAGTTAAAGAACACCACANNGGCAAGCCAGCTCCCTCATTTGATCTTCATCGTTCTTCAGTCCCGAATTTGGCGTTTGCACAGCCTTACCACCTCACGCGGTGCCTTGTTATAGTTCGGCCCCTATTCCAGCCGCCAGTCAAGGATCACTGCCATGTCCGAATACCAAGCCTTTGTCGTCGAACTCAGCGGCAACGTCGCCCATGTGCAGCTCAATCGCCCGGAAAAGATCAACGCGATGAACGCGGCGTTCTGGACCGAGATCATCGACATCTTCCAATGGGTCGAAGACACCGACGCGGTGCGAGCCGTGGTCATCAGCGGCGCCGGCAAGCATTTCTCCTCCGGCATCGACCTGATGATGCTGGCCTCGGTGGCCAATGACTTCGGCAAGGACGTGGGCCGCAACGCGCGCCTGCTGCGGCGCAAGATCCTCGAACTGCAAGCCTCCTTCAACGCCGTCGACAACTGCCGCAAGCCGGTACTCGCGGCGATCCATGGCTACTGCATCGGCGGCGCCATCGACCTGATCAGCGCCTGTGACATGCGCTACGCCGCCGA
>NZ_JACARK010001354.1:0-1358 GCF_013386655.1 Pseudomonas sp. K5002
CCCAGGGCGATCCTCGAAGGCGGCGCGCTGCTGCCGTTTGGCGGGCACAAGGGGTCGGCCCTGTCGATGATGGTCGAGCTGCTGGCCGCGGCCCTCACGGGCGGTAACTTCTCGTTTGAGTTCAACTGGTCCGATCACCCCGGCGCCCGCACCCCATGGACCGGCCAACTGCTGATCGTGATCGACCCGAGCAAGACCGCCGGGCAGAGCTTCGCCGAGCGCAGCCAGGAGCTGGTGCGACAGATGCATGCGGCAGGGTTGCGGCGTTTACCGGGAGATCGGCGCCATCGCACACGGGCGAAGTCGCAGGCAGGCGGAATTGAGATCGAAACGCAGGAATTGAGTCGGTTGCGGGTGTTGGCACAGGCCTGAAGCGAGCTGCGCCCGGGGAGGGCGCAGCCGTTGCATCAGATCAGTTGCGGCGGCCCAGCAACAGGCCGACTACCAGGCCAAACCCGGCGGAAATCGCCACGGTCTGCCATGGGTGGCCACCGATATAGGTTTCGGTGGCATCCACCACCGGCTTGCTGCGCTCGCGCACATTGGACACCGAGTCCAGCGCCTGCTTGAGCTTGATGGCGACCTGTTCACGCAGGGTTTCACCTTCTTCTCCCACCAGTGACGCGCTGCTTTTGAGCAGCTTGTCCGATTCTTCGATCAGTGCGGTCAGTTCACTGAAGGCTTGGTCCTTGATTTGGTCTTCGACGGCTTGGGCGGCAGATTTGCGAGCCATTGGGTTAACTCCTTGCGGGTGAATGTGGCAATGAATGCGCTTGATGAAGAATGGAGTGTTTGAAGCGGGCAAAAGTTGCAGTTTTTTTCCTGTGGTCAGCTTAGGAGAAATCCAGGCCAGGAAATTTCAACCTACAGTGTAAGATGTCACCTATTTGTGCAGCAGGTAATTCAACATGAGCTTCAATCTGGCCAACAAGCCCCTCGCCGAGCGCGCCGCGCTGGAAGATGAAAAGTCCCGTCTCTACGACCTCTGGCAAAGCAACCTGGGCAAGGCCAAGGGGGAGGCCGCCCGCCTGTTTGGCGAACGCGCCAAGCGCAAGGGCAAATGGGCCGAATGGGTGCGTGCAGAACTGGACGGCATGTCACCACCGGAGTTCTCGAACATGGTGCGCAGTGAAGTCAATCGCCTGATGGCGGCGAAGTAAAACAAGCCTCGATTGCCTCGCGCACCTTGAGCAGCAACGGATCCAGTTGCGCCTGGGTGCGCCAGCCCAGCTCCACCGGGTAACGCGGCAGCGCCAGCGGGCAAGGCAGCTCCCTCAGTCCGGTCATCTGCGCGATGGCCTGGGCCGCATGGCCGGGGATGGTCGCCACCGCCTGGCTGCCCTTGAGCAGGAACGGCA
>NZ_JACARK010001355.1:0-1220 GCF_013386655.1 Pseudomonas sp. K5002
CGGGGCGAGGGCGCTTGCGTTTGGGCTGCGGGCGTTCCGGTTGTTCGGGTTCCGGCTCGTCTGCTACGGCGGTTACCGGTGGGTCGAGTTCGTCATCGGTGGTGCTTGTGTGCAGCGGTGGTTCGTCGTCCGGCTCGACCGCTTCAAACGACATCGACGGTTCGGTGCGCTTGGGTTTGCCTGGGCTTGCCTTGGCCGGTTGCGGTTCGTCGTCGACCATTTGCGGGGCTTGGGCCCGTTCATCCCGGGGTTCGCTGAACAGGCTGGAGGCCCATTGCTCTTCCTCGGCCTTGGCCGTATCACGGCTGGCGCTGAGGGCATCTTCCTTTTGCCGACGATCGGCGCCGGGCTGGCGACGGTCGGCACCCACGGGCTGGGTGTGCTGGATCTCGCGACGTTCCAGCTTGGCCAGTTCTACGTCGAGGTCCAGGTTATCCAGGTCCAGCTCTTCGGCGGTCCATTGCTTCTGGCTGATGGCTCGCGGCGCTTGGGGTGGCGGTTCTACGGCTGCCGGCGGCTCTGCCGCAGGTGGTGCCTGGGGCGCGGGCGCATTGGCGCGCTGCTCCAGCAGTTGGCGAGCGGCATTGAACACTTGCAGGCACGACCCACAGCGCACCACGCCACGGGCCACGCTCAATTGAGCGTGGTTGACGCGAAAGCGTGCTTGGCAGTGTGGGCACTGGGTGACGAAACTGTCGGTCATGCGGCCATCCGATTCATGCAGGCGCTCATTCTAGCGCCGACGACCACTGATGCGTACCCAGCCATCGCGGTTGGCGATCGGATCCAGCTCAAAATCCTGGGCGTAGGCGGCGGCAACGTCTTCGCCCTGTTCGGCGAGGATGCCCGACAGCGCCAGGCGGCCGCCCGGCTTGACCAGGCTCGACAGCTGCGGCGCCAGGGAAACCAGCGGCCCGGCAAGGATATTGGCCACCAGCACGTCGGCTTGCACCTGGGGCAATTGCTCCGGCAGGTACAGCGGGAATTTCTCTTCAGCGATGTTATTGCGCCCGGCGTTATCGCGGGAGGCTTCCAGGGCTTGCACGTCGATATCGGTACCGACCGCTTCCTTGGCGCCCAGCAGCAGGGCAGCGATCGCCAGGATCCCCGAACCGCAGCCGAAGTCCAGTACGTTGCAGTCTTTCAGGTCCTGGCCATCGAGCCATTCCAGGCACAGCGCGGTGGTGGGGTGGGTGCCGGTGCCGAACGCCAGGCCCGGG
>NZ_JACARK010001356.1:0-743 GCF_013386655.1 Pseudomonas sp. K5002
CCGAGCGAGTTCGTGCCGCTGGCCGAGCAGAGCGGCTTGATCGTGCCGCTGGGCTACTGGGTGATTTCCCGGGCCCTGCGCGACATGCAGGACCTGCGCGGACGCGGGATTGCGCCGTTGCACATGGCGGTCAACCTGTCGTTCCGCCAGTTTCAGGACAGCCAACTGCTCAGCACCCTCAGCCGGCTGATTGCCGAGCGCGGCGTGGAAGCCCAGTGGCTGGAATTTGAGCTGACGGAAACCGCCGTGATGCGCCGCAGCGACCTGGTCAAGCAGACCATGGATGCGCTGGGCCGCCTGGGTGTGCGCTTTTCCCTGGATGACTTTGGCACCGGCTTTTCGTCGTTCGTGCACCTCAACAGCCTGCCGATTGCCTTGCTGAAGATCGACAAGAGCTTTGTCGGCGGCATGGAAGAGCGCGAAGAGAATCGCAAGCTGGTGCACGCCATGATCAACCTGGCTCATAACCTGAACCTGGAAGTGGTCGCCGAGGGCGTGGAAACCGCCGAGCAACTGGCGTTGCTGCGGTTGTTCGGCTGCGATCAGGCCCAGGGTTACCTGATCAGCAAGCCGTTGCCGTTGGCGGAACTGGTGGACTACCTGACGTTTGGTGATAGCCAGGAACTGGTGGGCGGCGTGATCTGATGTTGTGAACCCGATCAAAAATGTGGGAGCGGGCTTGCTCGCGAATGCGGTGGGTCAGCCATGAATTGGTTGGCTGAAATACCGCATTCGCGAGCAAG
>NZ_JACARK010000138.1:0-5161 GCF_013386655.1 Pseudomonas sp. K5002
GCGGGGCCGCGCGTTACGCAGGCCGATCCGCGCCAGGATCCGCTCGATATCGCCGATTTCCTTGAGCTGCGGTTGCAGCTTTTCAAAGCGGTAGCGGTCGAGCAGGCAGGTAATAGAGGTCTGGCGGGCTTGCAGCACGGTCAAATCCCGCAGCGGGCGGTTCAACCAGCGGGTGAGCAAGCGGCTGCCCATGGCGGTCTGGCAACGGTCGACCACCGATTGCAGGGTGTTGTCGCGCCCGCCGGCCAGGTTGGTGTCCAGTTCCAGGTTGCGACGGCTGGCGCCATCCAGCACCACGGTGTCGTCCAGGCGTTCATGACGCAGGCTGCGCAAATGCGGCAGGGCAGTGCGCTGGGTTTCCTTGGCATAGCTGAGCAGGCAACCGGCGGCGCCGATGGCCAGGGTCAGGGTTTCGCAACCGAAGCCCTTGAGGTCTTGCACGGAGAATTGCTGGCACAGGCTTTTCAGCGCCGAATCACGCTCGAAATCCCACGGCGCACGACGCTTGGTCCCACGGCGACGTTCCGCCGGCAGGTCCTTTGGCCAGTCGTCCGGGATCATCAACTCCACCGGATTGACGCGCTCAAGCTCCGCCAGCAGATTCTCCCAGCCCTTGATCTCCAGCACCGTGAAGTTGCCACTGGTGATATCCAGGACTGCCAGGCCGAACAGGCGTTCGTCCCCCAGTACTGCCGCGATCAGGTTGTCGCGACGCTCATCCAGCAGCGCCTCATCACTCACCGTACCCGGCGTGATGATGCGCACCACCTGGCGTTCCACCGGGCCCTTGCTGGTGGCCGGGTCGCCGATCTGCTCACAGATCACCACCGACTCGCCCAGCTTCACCAGCTTGACCAGGTAACCTTCCAACGAATGATATGGAATCCCGCACATCGGAATTGACTGCCCGGCCGACTGCCCGCGCGCGGTCAGGGTGATGTCCAGCAACTTGGCCGCCTTCTTCGCGTCTTCATAGAAGATCTCGTAGAAGTCGCCCATGCGGTAGAACATCAACTGATCAGGGTGCTGGTTTTTCAGGCGCCAGTACTGCTGCATCATCGGGGTGTGGCTGGAGAGGTCGGTCATACGCGGGGTTCAGCTCTTCCTGTCGATTTTTGGCAAGGGTAAATAGGCTAATGGTACATTGATTTTTTATGCATTGTGGGCGGCTATACGATGTTGAATTCTCGCTACGAGCCTTATAAACGATGTGTTTGTCCTATGGTTTACGATGGAAACCAAGACAGATCGGGTTCGGTTGATCAATAAAAAAACCCGACGCTGGGTCGGGTTCTTTATTGCAGTGCCTTAGTAGATGTCAGGCTCGTTTTGCCTCAGCTGCCATCAATACAAGGTTCTGCTGTTTGGTCGCTTCGGTCAGCACTTCGCTGTATACGCGCTTTTTTTGATCAGATTTAGCGTTACGAATAAAGTCGGCAAAGGGGCTTTTTGCACCTTTGGTCAAGCCCAGCTTAATCGAAATCATCATTACGCTCCTGATGGTTGCCCGAGTCTGGCCTCAAGATCGGCCCGCGTGTGTCGCTCAGGAATATGGTAGTCAATTTTTTCGACACCGGCTTTGTACAATCGTCCCGAGTTGTCAATGTGCTTGAGCAGCAAATCCACGTGGATATCGCCGCCGTACTCTAGCTTAAGTGCGTTGACGACGTCACGTGCGGCAAAGTACTGGTCGATGAAATGCTCTTTACGAATCCTTCTTCCTTCTGCTTCTTCGCGAGCTTTGACGAAGTCCCAAGCGAGCCTCGGATCCTGGTAGACGTACAGAATCTGTACGAACCTGCCTTTTCTTAAGGAACGATCCACATTCCGCCTGGCGACATCAATGTTTGAAAATGTTCCGTCAAGGAGGAACGACTGCTGTTGGTCCATCGCAAAATCCAGAATCTTCTCCACCAAAATAGAAACCCCTCTCTGGAATAACCAGGAGTTACCGCCGGTATAGGCAACAAATTCGCTACGAAGCTCATCGGGGTCAATTCGAAGGATCGGGGTGTCGGCAAAAAGATTCACGAGCGCGATTGATGCCTCGGTTTTTCCTGCACCCGGTGAGCCGGCCATGTAGACCGATACAGGCGCCTCTTCCGGAGGATAGATAGCTTTGTCGGTCAGACGCCTGGCAATCATTTTCTTGTTTGAGCGAGCAAAGCGCAGCGCTTCGTCTGAGACTTCTTGCTCTGACTGCGTCATGACTTTTCTGATTGGATCTGCAAAGTGCGTCATCAACAAACCCAGCATTTTTCCGATAGGCGCAGGTTAGCATGCGAGGCAGACCACAAATGGTTAGGTAAAAATCTGCAATCAATGCATTAAATATGCAAATAAGCATTTGCCAAGCATCAAAACTGTCTGCACTATCCGCGTTATGCAAAAACGCAACGTTTCTATCGTCTTAAGAGAGCTGCTGGACCGCGACCGGATCTCCCCCACGGAGCTTCACCGGCGTACCGGCGTGCCTCAATCCACACTGTCCCGGATCCTCAGCGGCAAGATCGTTGATCCGTCGGACAAGCACATCTCGCGCATCGCCGATTACTTCCAGGTCAGCACCGATCAGCTGCGCGGGCGCGCAGGGCTGGTGCCGGCGCGGTCGGACGAGCGTGACCCGATGCATTCGGAACTCAAGGACATAAGCCTGTGGGACGACGAAACACCCGTTAATGATGACGAGGTGTCGATCCCCTTTCTGCGCGAGGTTGAATTGGCTGCTGGATCAGGAAGATTCGTCATCGAGGAAAGCGAGAAGGCCAGCCTGCGGTTCGGCAAGCGCAGCCTGCGGCATAACGGTGTGCAGTTCGACCAGGCCAAGTGCGTGACGGTGCGCGGCAACAGTATGTTGCCGGTGCTGCGCGACGGCGCCACCGTAGGTGTCAATGCGGGCAAATGCGGGATTGGTGACATCGTCGATGGCGATCTTTACGCCATCAATCACAACGGCCAGCTACGGGTGAAACAGCTCTATCGCCTGCCTTCCGGGATTCGCCTGCGTAGCTTCAACCGCGATGAACATCCGGACGAGGACTACAGCTTCCAGGAAATCCAGGATGAACAGATCAGCATCCTTGGTCACGTTTTCTGGTGGGGCATGTACGCCCGCTAACCCTTCTGTGTAAGACAAAGCCCGCCAGTGAGCGGGCTTTTTTTCGTCTGCGTAACACCACCAAACCCTTTGCCTGCGGGGCTATAAATGCACCTGCGCATTTCTTGCGCAAAAATAAATGCATTTGTGCATTGACTGTATATGCATACATGCATATTCTTCATCTCAAGCCAGCCAAGAAGGCCTGGTGGAGGCGGCAAGGATGCTGCCAAGGAAGACAAGGACGTTACGCAACACCGGCAAGGACGCCATCGAAGCGATGGCAAGGATGCCAGGCAATACCGGCAAGGATGCCGACGCTCTTTAGTTTCAAACCGCTTCAAGAACAGGCAGCGATGAACCGGCCTTAACGGTTCAGAGGGTTGGCAACTGGCCCGGGTGTGCAGCGTAAAGCACCAGAAGCAGTTATCCGGCAGACAGGGATCGTGGTCGGAAAAACATTGAGGAAAGAACCGTACCGCGCCAGTAGCGCCGAAAGTTCGAGGACATCATTACTGAAAAGCCCGGGCAACCGGGCTTTTTGGAATGCCTACCTAGAGAACCCATTCAAATTGAAACAAACACCTACAACCGGCGACCTGCCGGTATCACTCATTCCAGGAGGCGTGACATGACAAACGAGCAGCAAGCGTTGGCGGAAATGCCTATCTGGCTGGTCATCGTATTGGCGGTGATTGGCGGGGTTTCCGGAGAAATGTGGCGCGCCGACAAGGAAGGCGCCCGCGGTTGGTCGCTTATGCGGCGCCTGGCCCTGCGTTCGGGGGCCTGCATGGTGTGCGGGGTATCAGCCCTGATGCTGTGCTACGCCGCCGGCATGTCGATCTGGACGGCCGGCGCCATTGGGTGCCTGACCGCCATGGCCGGCGCCGACGTGGCCATCGGCCTTTATGAACGCTGGGCGGCCAAGCGCATCGGCGTCAACGAAGGCCCTGGCCGGGACCCGCAGTAACCGTTGCAAGGACGCTACTTAAATGACACTTATCGAAAAACCCTCCCAACTGCCCCAGGCCATCAGCGAGGCACTGCGCAGGGCGTTTCCGGAACTTAAGGTCGGCACTCATCAGGACTTTCAGGGCGCCGCGAACAACACCGGCGTGTTGATCACGGTCGAAGGCAATGGGCCGGGCCTTCGCTCCCGCGAGGGGCGCAAGGCCCATGCCCTGGGGATTTCACTCAAGGCCATGGTGGCCCCGGGTGCCTTGCCCTTTGATGCCTGCGACCTGGCCAGCCAACTGATGGACCTGGTGCTGGATAACCGCTGGAACCTGCCGCAGGCGCAGTGCGACCTGCCGACCAGCATTGTCGCTGCGCCTTCAATACGCACCAGCGCGGAGACGGACTACGACACCTGGACCGTCACCTTCACCCAAACCCTCTATATCGGGCCGCCGTTGCTCAACGATCCCACAGGCAAGCCGCTTTTTGCCTGCACCTGGGACGTCTCGAACATCGACGACCCCGACCAATACAAGCCGCTGGCGGAGTAGCCCATGTTCGACGCGCTGTTACGCATGCAGCTGGGGCCGATCGTGGAGCGCCTGGCGGAAATGGAAAGCCAGCTCGAAGACCTGTATCGACGCGCCGAAAGTTTCTGCCGAATCGGCGTGTGCCAGGAGGTCGACGCCGCCAGCAATACCTGCAAGGTCAGCCACGGCGAACTGCTCACCCCGGCGATCCGCTTTTTCAACCCCAGCGCCGGGGCACAGACGGAAACCCGCATCCCGTCAGTAGGCGAGCAATGTTTGCTGCTCAACTACGGCGCCGGGGAGGGCGGGGCGCAATCGGTGGCCTTGTTCGGCTTGAACAGCGACCGCTTTCCACCGGTCTCCAGCGCTTCGACACTGACCCGGCGCCGCCATCAGGACGGTACCCAGAGCGACTACGACGACGCCAGCCATACCTTCAACTGGGTCAATGGCCCCACCACGTTCACAGGTTCCCGCGAACAGGTCGACATCAAGGTCGGCGCCGCCAGCCTCACGATGAGCGCCCAGGGCGTCACGCTGCAAGTCGGCGGCACCAGCCTGTTGCTGGACGCCGGCG
>NZ_JACARK010001357.1:0-1823 GCF_013386655.1 Pseudomonas sp. K5002
CACGAGCTTGCCCTGGGCCTGGTAGTCGCGGATCAGCTGCAGCTTGTCTTCCGGGCGCGCCTCGGCGAGGAAGTCATCCACGCCGGCTTCCACCGCAATCGCGGCGGCGGTCAGGCGGTTGTCGCCGGTGATCATCACGGTCTTGATGCCCATGCGCCGCAGTTCGGCGAAGCGCTCCTTGATGCCGCCCTTGACCACGTCCTTGAGCTCCACCACGCCGAGTGCCTTGGCCCCGTCCGAGACCACCAGCGGAGTGCTGCCGCGTCGCGATACTTCGTCGACCTTGGCCTGCAATGCAGCCGGAAAGCTCCCACCGAGCGCTTCGATATGACTGCGGATCGCATCCGCTGCACCCTTGCGAATACCGCGGCCTTCGGGCAGGTCGACGCCGCTCATGCGAGTCTGCGCGGTGAAGTGCACAAAGCTTGCGCCGAGGGCGTTGATGTCCCGCGCGCGGATGTCGAACTTCTGCTTGGCCAGCACCACGATGCTGCGGCCTTCCGGGGTTTCGTCGGCCAGGGACGCCAGTTGCGCCGCGTCGGCCAGTTCAGCTTCCTTGACCCCCGGTGCCGGCAGGAAACTGCTGGCCTGGCGATTGCCCAACGTGATGGTGCCGGTCTTGTCCAACAGCAACACGTCGATGTCACCCGCCGCCTCAACGGCGCGGCCGGAAGTGGCGATCACATTCGCCGACATCATGCGGCTCATGCCCGCCACGCCGATGGCCGAGAGCAGGCCGCCGATGGTGGTGGGAATCAGGCACACCAGCAACGCCACCAGCACCGTGGCGCTGATCACGTTGCCACTGCCACTCATGGCCACGGCAAAGATCGAGTACGGGCTCAGCGTCGCGATCACCAGCAGGAACAACAGGGTCAGGCCCACCAGCAAAATTGTCAGGGCGACTTCGTTGGGCGTTTTCTGACGCTTGGCGGATTCGACCATCGAGATCATGCGGTCGAGGAACGACTCGCCCGGGTTGACGCTGATGCGCACCACCAGCCAGTCCGACAGCACCCGCGTGCCGCCGGTGACCGAGGAAAAGTCGCCGCCGGCCTCGCGAATCACCGGTGCCGATTCGCCGGTGATTGCGCTTTCATCCACCGAGGCCACGCCTTCGATCACCACGCCGTCCAGCGGCACCAGGTCGCCGGCTTCGATCAACACCACCTGGTCTTTGCGCAACAGCGTGGCTTCGGTCGGCAGCCATGCGGCGCCGTGTTTGGGTTGTTGCAGCAACTTGGCCAGGGTCTGGCGCTTCATCCCGCGCAGGCTGGCGGCCTGGGCACGGCTGCGGCCTTCGGCCAGGGCCTCGGCAAAGTTGGCGAACAGCACGGTAAACCACAGCCACAAACAGATGCTGAGGATAAAGCCGCTGGGCGCTTCACCCTGGCCACCCAGGGACTGGAACCACAGCAGCGTGGTGAGGAGGCTGCCCAGGTACACGACGAACATCACCGGGTTTTTCCACTGCGCCTGGGGCAGCAGTTTCTTGAACGCATCCCCGCAGGCGGTGAGCACGATGGCGCGATCAAACAGAGGTAAACGAGCATTCTTGATCATGGGGGAATCTCTTACTCACTGGCCGCAATGGGGGGCTGGCGCAGAGGCAGACGGGCGTCCAGCGCGAGGTTGAGTTGCAGCACATTGACTCGTGGTTCGCCGAGCAAACCCAGGGTGCGTTCCGCGGTGTTTTCGTTCACCAGTTGCAGCAGTTCGGCTTCGGGGATCTGTCGCAGGCGGGCGACCCGGGCCAGCTGGATGCGTGCGTTGGCCACGGAGATATGCGGGTCCAGGCCGGAGGCGGAAGCGGTGACCGCATC
>NZ_JACARK010001358.1:0-444 GCF_013386655.1 Pseudomonas sp. K5002
GTCGGGAAGCAGCACGTCGGCTTCCTCGGTGTCACGGCGATCCGCCTGGCGCTCCTGTAAACCGAAGGCCAGGGTCGGCTCGTCGACATCCGCCAGCCGCCCGCGAAAGAACGCTTCGTGCCCGGCCTCGCGTTCCGCTGACCGGGCCTGGGCGACCACGTTGCGATAGGGCACCGGCGCCGGCAATTGCTGTTGCTGGCCAAGCAGATGCGCCTGGATTTCCGCCATCAGTACTTGCGTCGATGTGGCGTCGTTCACCAGGTGATGGAAACGCAGCATGCCCACCCAACGGCGGTTCTGCGGGTCTTCGGCATAATCCAGGGCCATCAGCGGCGCCTTGCGCAAGTCCAGTGGCCGCTGGCGTTCGCGCAGTTGTTCGAGGATTGAATCGCCCTGGAGGGCCACCGATTGCACGTCCAGAATCGCCTTGCGCCACACCACTTG
>NZ_JACARK010001359.1:0-912 GCF_013386655.1 Pseudomonas sp. K5002
AGGCGGCATTCACACGCAGAGCATGTGAGCGATTGGTTATATAAAAATACCTTTTAAATATTATTAAAGAATAAGCAGCCTTGCTAGGATCGCTCCACCGGAACACCGGACATAACGCGCAACCTACTCAGATGGAGCCACTATGTCCGGCGCCGACACTTCTCACAGCGATTACGTGGGCGGATTGTTCCGCAGTCATTACGACTGGCTGTGCGGCCGTTTGCACCGCCATCTCGATTCCCGTGCCCACGCCGAAGACATCGCCGCCGACACCTTCGTCCAGCTCCTGAGTTCCCCGGGCGTGGCGCCGATCCGCCAGCCACGCGCCTTGCTCACCACCATTGCCCAACGCCTGATGTACCAGCTGTGGCGTCGCCGTGACTTGGAGCGCGCTTACCTCGACGCCCTCGACCAGGACGAAACCTCGCCCGCGCCATCCCCTGAGGATTTGGCGCAGATGCTCGAAGCCCTGCAGGCCATCGACCAGTTGCTCGACGGCTTGCCGGCCAAGGTCAAGGCGACCTTTCTGCTGTCGCAACTCAATGGCCTGACCTACCCGGAAATCGCGGCCGAGCTGGGCATTTCCCAACGCTCGGTCAGCGACTACATGACCCGTGCCGTCAACCGCTGCCTGCGGCTGTGCCTTGAATGAGCGACGAACTGATCGACAGCGCCACTCGCTGGGTGGTGTTGCTGCGCTCCGGCGAGGCGAGTGCCGCCGACTGGCAGCGTTACCATCAGTGGCGCGCCGCAGACCCGCGTCACGAAGCCTTGTGCCAACAACTGGAAACCCGCCTCGGTGTGTTTCAAATTCCGCAGGCCCAAGGCGTCAGCGGCAAGGTATTGCAGCAGGCACTGGACGCGCCATCCAGCCGCCGCACGGTGTTGCGCGGCGCCCTGGTGGGCGCTGGC
>NZ_JACARK010001360.1:0-845 GCF_013386655.1 Pseudomonas sp. K5002
CAGCGCCCTGCAAGCCGTCGGTGGCTTCCCCGCGGATGTGATCGGCAGCGAGGACGCCTACGTCGCCGCCCGCATGCTGCTGGAAGGCTACAAGGTGCGCTACGCCGCCACCGCCCTGGTCTATCACTCCCACGATTACCGTCTCATGGATGAGTTTCACCGCTACTTCGACATTGGCGTTTTCTACGGCCGCGAGCCGTGGATCCGCCAGGCTTTTGGCGATGCCGGCGGTGAAGGTAAACGCTATGTACTGGCCGAGCTTCGAGCGTTACGCGAAGCCGGTGCATTGCACCGCGTACCCGAAGTACTGGTGCGCAGCGCGTTCAAATTGCTCGGCTACCGGCTGGGCCATCTGGAGCGCCAGCTCCCCCTCGCCCTCAAGCGGCGCATCAGCATGTTCCCCGGTTATTGGAGGTGAGCATCATGACCTACAGGAAGACCCCTTTGATGAAACGAACCTTGCTCGTCCTGGCCATGATGGCATTGGCCGCCTGCAATACGCCCGCGCGGATCGTCGCGCCCGATGGCAAGACGGTGGACGAGGGCAAGCAGGCCCTCGATCGCATGGCCCAACTGCCGCCGGCGGTGGAGCGGATCCGCATCGGCGACCAGTTGCGGATTGTCCGCGATGCCGGGGAAATGCCAACCCTGTCGGCGTTCAACGTCAGCACGATTTACGAGCTGACGCTGTACACCGTGCAGAACGACGGCAAGATCAACTATCCCTTCCTGGGGCCGATCCAGGTGGCGCGGCGCACGCCGGCGGAAGTCGCCGCCGAGCTGAGCCAGAAACTCGCACCGGTGTATCGCGAGCCTCGGGTGACGGTGAACATCAACCAGGCGCC
>NZ_JACARK010001361.1:0-1782 GCF_013386655.1 Pseudomonas sp. K5002
GGCCGATGAGATCCGCGCCGAGCTGGACGGCCCCTACGCCTTGTTCGGCCACAGCCTCGGCGGCCTGCTGGCCTTCGAACTGGCCCATGCCCTGCGCGAACGGGGCGCGCCGCCGCCATTGGCGCTGTTTGCCTCGGGTACCGCCGGCCCGGCCTGTCGCGATGTCAGCGAATACGCCATCGAGAAAAACGACGAACAACTGATCGCCCGCCTGCGGGAACTCAAGGGCACGGGCGAAGACGTGCTGGCCAACGCCGAACTGATGCAGTTGATGCTGCCGATCCTGCGGGCCGACTTCCTGCTGTGCGGCAGTTTCGAATACGGCGAGCGTGAGCCGCTGAGCCTGCCCATCCATGTATTCGGCGGCAAGCAGGACACGGTGCGCGCCGATCAACTGCTGGACTGGCAGCAAGACACCGCCAGCGGTTTCTCCCTCGACATGTTCGACGGTCACCACTTCTTCCTGGTGCAGCACGAGAGTTCCGTACTGCGCTGTGTGCGGCGTTACGCCGACGAACACCTGGCCCGCTGGCGCAACGACGCCGCGCGGCAGATGGCCCGGGCGACCGGCTGAACAAGCCCCCGGCCACACATTCCCCGATTTCCCAGTAAGCCGATTTCAGGCAGGAACCCCATGATGGACGCCTTCGAACTTCCCCGCACCCTGGTTCAGTCCCTTCAACGCCGCGCCGCGCAAACCCCGGATCGACTGGCGTTGCGCTTCCTTGCCGAGACGGCCGAACAGAGCGTTGTCCTCAGTTACCGCGACCTCGACCTGCGCGCCCGCACCATTGCCGCCGCCTTGCAGGCCGACGCCGGGCTGGGCGATCGTGCGGTGCTGCTGTTCCCCAGCGGGCCGGATTACGTCGCGGCGTTCTTTGGTTGCCTGTACGCCGGGGTCATCGCGGTGCCGGCCTATCCGCCGGAGTCCGCCCGCCGTCATCATCAGGAGCGGCTGCTGTCGATCATTGCAGACGCCGAGCCGCGGTTGCTGCTGACCACGTCCAGCCTCGGTGATTCGCTGGCGCAACTCGAAGGCGCGCCGCAGTTGCTGTGCGTTGACAGCCTCCATGCCGAAATCGCGAGCCATTGGGTTGCGCCCAACTTGCAGGACGATGACATCGCCTTCCTGCAATACACCTCCGGCTCCACTGCGTTGCCCAAGGGCGTGCAAGTGACCCACGGCAACCTGGTGGCCAACGAGCTGCTGATTCGCCGGGGCTTCGGCATCGACCTGAACCCCGACGACGTGATCGTCAGTTGGTTGCCGCTTTACCACGACATGGGCCTGATCGGCGGGCTGCTGCAGCCGATCTTCAGCGGTGTGCCGTGCGTATTGATGTCGCCGGCGTACTTCCTTGGCCGGCCATTGCGCTGGCTCGAAGCGATCAGCGAATACGGCGGCACCATCAGCGGCGGGCCGGACTTCGCCTATCGCTTGTGCAGCGAGCGAGTCAGCGAATCGGCATTGGATCGCCTGGATTTGAGCAAGTGGCGCGTGGCGTACTCCGGCTCCGAGCCGATCCGCCTCGACACCCTCGAACGCTTCGCCGAGAAGTTCGCCGCCTGCGGTTTTACCCCGAACAATTTCTTCGCCTCCTACGGCTTGGCGGAGGCCACCTTGTTCGTTGCCGGCGGCACCCGTGGCCAGGGCATCCCGGCTGTGCGCCTAGACGAACAGGCTCTGGCCGCCAATCGCGCCGAGCCCGGTCAGGGCGCGGCGATCATGAGTTGCGGCACCAGCCAGCCCGAGCACGCGGTGCTGATTGCCGACCCCGCCAC
>NZ_JACARK010001362.1:0-1202 GCF_013386655.1 Pseudomonas sp. K5002
ATCACCAGCAATTCGGTGATTGCACTGCGGCCGTGGTAACCGCCGCCGGCGGCGTTGGCGCGAGGCCGGTAAAGCAGGATCGGGCGCTGCTCGGTGAAGCGGTCGAGGCCGTGTTCCTCGATCAGCTCCGGCGGGGCTTCGAACGCCTCACGGGTCGCCGGGTCGAGGCGGCGCACCAGGCGCTGCGCGAGGATGCCATTGACGGTCGAGGCGATCAGGTAGCTCTCCACCCCCATATCCAGCAGGCGCGTGATACTTGCTGCGGCACTGTTGGTGTGCAGGGTCGAGAGCACCAGGTGGCCGGTCAGGGAGGACTGGATGGCGATGCGGCAGGTTTCGAGGTCGCGGATTTCACCGATCATGATCACGTCCGGGTCCTGGCGCACGATGGAGCGCAGCGCGCCGGCGAAGTCCAGCCCAATGGCGGGTTTGACCTGGATCTGGTTGATGCCTTCCAGCTGGTATTCCACCGGGTCTTCGACGGTGATGATCTTGCGCTCGGCGGTATTGAGCCGCGACAACGCGGTATAGAGCGTGGTGGTTTTACCCGAGCCGGTGGGCCCGGTGACCAGCAGGATGCCGTGGGGCCGCTCGAGCACTTCAAGAAAGGTTTCCAGGCGCTGGCCATCAAAGCCCAGGCTCTGGAAATCGAACTGCACGGTCTGGCGGTCCAGCAGGCGCATCACCACCGACTCGCCAAAACTGGTGGGCACCGTGGATACCCGCAAATCCAGCTCCTTGCCCTGGATGCGCAACATGATCCGGCCGTCCTGCGGCAGGCGGCGCTCGGCGATGTCGAGGCGCGCCATGATCTTGACCCGGGAAATCACCGCCGCCGAGGAACTCGCCGGCGGCGCTTCCGCTTCATGCAGCACACCGTCGATGCGGTAGCGCACCTTGAGCTGGTTTTCGAAGGGTTCGATATGGATGTCCGAGGCGCGGTGCTCCACGGCCCGTTGCAGGATCAGGTTGACCAGGCGAATCACCGGGGCTTCGGAGGCCATGTCCTTGAGGTGTTCGATGTCTTCCAGGGCGCCGCCCTGTTCATCGAGGTTTTCGATCAGGGTGCCCATGGCGGAACGGCCCTGGCCGTAGTAACGCTCGATCAGGGTTTCGACTTCGTTGCGCGGCCCGACCGCCAGCCACACCGGCACGCCGCACGCGTACGCCAGGGCCTGGAACGGATACAGCAGCGCCGGGTT
>NZ_JACARK010001363.1:0-641 GCF_013386655.1 Pseudomonas sp. K5002
TTCGTCAATACCCAGGTGCTGGATGCGCGGATTCAGGGGGCAATGCCTTTCGATCAATTGCTGGCGCAGGTCAAGCAGGCTTCGCTGGGCGCCCAGGCTCACCAGGATTTGCCGTTCGAGCAATTGGTGCAAACCCTCGCACCGGACCGACACATGAGCCACAGTCCGTTGTTCCAGGTGATGTTCAATCACCAGAGCGGCGATGCCGCCCAAGCGTTGCAACTGCCAGGCTTGCATGTCGAGAGCCTGGATTGGAGCTCGCACACGGCGCAATTCGATCTGACCCTTGGCACGCACGAGACCCAGGGCGCATTGGCCGCCACATTCACCTATGCCACTGATTTATTCGACACTGGCACCATCGAACGCCTGGCCGCTCACTGGCTGAACCTGCTGCAAGGCATCGTCGCCGATCCGCAACGGCGCATCGGGGAATTGCCGCTGCTGGACGCGACCGAGCAACAGCACAACATCGCCCAGTGGAACCCCGGCCCGCGCAGCTTCCCAAGCGACACCTGCGCCCATCAACTGATCGCCGAGCAGGCCCGTCAACGGCCTGACGCCGAGGCCCTGCGTTTCCACGGCCAGACCCTGACCTACGCCGAACTGAATGCCCAGGCCAACCGCCGTGCGCATCAGTT
>NZ_JACARK010001364.1:0-363 GCF_013386655.1 Pseudomonas sp. K5002
CTTTGGCCAACGCACCACCGCCAGCGGCACAGTGCTGCTGGATCAAGTGGCGGTGGACGCCGAACTGGTGGTGGAAACGTGGCGACTCGGCGAAACACCGGGCATCCAGGGTGCAGTCTCGCAATTGATCCAGGCGGCCATCGACGCCGGCATCGCCCGTGGCGCGATCGACGACACCATCAGCTTTGTACGCGAACGCTCGCGGCCATGGATCGACGCCAAGGTCGAACGGGCCAGCGATGACCTGTATGTGATCGCCGATATCGGCAAGCTGAAGATCGAACTGCACGCCGCTGAAGCCCTGCTGCGCAGGGCCGGCCAGGTACTGGACCAAGTCAGCGCCGCGCCGATCACCGCGCAGTC
>NZ_JACARK010001365.1:0-1387 GCF_013386655.1 Pseudomonas sp. K5002
TGACGATGTCTTCGGCCTTGGCGTCTTTCGCGGCAGCGGCTTGTACGGTGCGGGCGCGGTCAGCAGCGGAGATGCCGGTGGTGACACCGGTAGTGGCTTCGATGGACACGGTGAACTTGGTGCCAAACCCGGAACCATTGCGCGGCGCCATCAACGGCAGCTTCAGCAGCTCGCAGCGCTCGCGGCTCATCGGCATGCAGATCAGGCCACGGGCGTGCTTGGCCATGAAGTTGATGTGTTCCGGCTGGCAGCACTCGGCGGCCATGATCAGGTCGCCTTCATTCTCGCGGTCTTCGTCATCCATGAGGATGACCATCTTGCCTTGGCGGATGTCTTCAACCAGTTCTTCGATGCTGTTGAGCGCCACGCGGCACCCCCTTGGGTCAGGATTTAAGGTAGCCGTTAGCGGCTAAAAAACTTTCAGTGATGTTCCCGGCGGGCCCTTGAAGAGAGTCAGACTCTGCGGCCTTATCGCCCAACAACAGGCGCTCCAGGTAACGGGCAAGCAAGTCGACTTCCAGGTTCACCCGGCGACCCGGCTGGTACGACGCCATGATGGTTTCGCTCAGGGTGTGGGGAATGATGGTCAGTTCAAATTCGGCGCCATTCACGGCGTTCACGGTCAGGCTGGTGCCGTCGACGGTGATCGAGCCTTTGTGGGCGATGTACTTGGCCAGCTCTTTCGGTGCGCGAATGCGAAATTCCACGGCACGCGCGTTTTCGCTGCGGGCAACCACTTCGCCGACACCGTCGACGTGGCCGCTGACCAGGTGCCCACCGAGGCGGGTGGTCGGGGTCAGGGCTTTTTCCAGGTTCACCGGGCTGCCGCTCTTGAGGTCGTTCATCGCGGTGCAGTCCAGGGTTTCCCGGCTGACATCGGCGGCAAAGCCGTTGCCAGGCAACTCGATGACGGTCAGGCACACACCGCTGACGGCGATGCTGTCGCCCAGTTTGACGTCGCTCAGGTCGAGCTTGCCGGTTTCAACCAGCAGGCGTACGTCGCCGCCTTTTGGGGTCATTGCACGGATGCTGCCGATGGATTCGATAATGCCGGTGAACATGCCGTTCTCCTGAAGACGTGGCGCAGGCCGGGAATTATACGCTCGCTGATGGCAGAGGGATGGCAGTGACTCTCCAGTCATCGCCAACAGCGCGCATTTCAGTGATCTTGAGTTGGGGGGCGTCGGCCAGTTTCTCAAGCGGCCAGTCCAGCAAAGGCCGGGCGGCAGAGCCAAGAAACTTGCCGGCGACGAATATCACGTACTCGTCCACCAGCCCTTGCTGGGCGAAGGCACCCGCCAGGCTTGGGCCGGCTTCCACCAACACTTCGTTGACACCACGGGCCGCCAGGGCCACCAGCGCGGAACGCAGGTCGACCTCGCCGTCG
>NZ_JACARK010001366.1:0-443 GCF_013386655.1 Pseudomonas sp. K5002
AGCATGCCGCCCACCGCGTGGCGCAACAGCGGCGTGCCGTCGGGCGCTTCGCTGGCAAACAGGTTATTGCCGTCGCGGTCCGCCAGGCTGACGTGCATGTGCATGCCGGTGCCGGCCAGATCGTCGAACGGCTTGGCCATGAAACACGCGGTCATCCCGTGCTTGTGGGCTACGCCCTTGACCAGGCGCTTGTAACGCACCGCCTCGTCCATGGCTTGCAGGGCATCGCTACGATGCTCCAGGGTGATTTCCACCTGGCCCGGGGCGTATTCGGAAATCGCCGTGCGCGCCGGGATACCCTGGAGTTTGCAGGCGCTGTAGAGGTCGGCGAGGAACGGTTCGATCTGCTCCAGCTCCCGCAGGCCGTAGACCTGGGTCGAGCGCGGGCGCCCGCCGTCGACATCCCGCGCCGGTTGCGGGCGGCCGTTGCTGTCGGGTTTCTG